>CAZZWL010000012.1:0-8632 GCA_964657755.1 uncultured Rhodanobacter sp. | reverse complement strand
CTTTACTACCCATTACTATTACCCAGCCCAACATGTACCCTGGCAAACGCCTGCTCGACCTGGCCGTGGCCCTGCCGCTGGCGGTGCTCACGGCGCCGCTGCTGCTGCTGGGCGCGGCGCTGGCGGCGGGCCAGCACGGGGGTAGCTGGCTGTTTCGGCAGGCGCGGCCGGGGCTGGGGGGGCGGCTGTTCACGCTCTACAAGCTGCAAACCATGACCAGCGCCCGCGACCCCGCCACCGGCCAGCTGCTGCCCGATGCCGAGCGCCTACCCCCCCTGGGGCGCTGGCTGCGCGCCACCTCGCTCGACGAGCTGCCCCAGCTCTGGAACATCGTGCGCGGCGAGATGAGCCTGGTGGGCCCGCGCCCGCTGCTACCCCAGTACCTGCCGCTGTACTCGCCGCAGCAGGCGCGGCGCCACCTCGTGCGGCCCGGCCTCACGGGCTGGGCGCAGGTAAACGGCCGCAACGCCATTAGCTGGGAAGCGAAATTGGCCTACGACGCGTGGTACGTGGAGAACGAGAGCCTATGGCTCGACCTGCTTATCCTGGGGCGGACGCTGGGGCGGGTGTTGGGCCGGCGCGGCATCGCGCCGGCTGGGGCGGCGGCGACGCCGCCGTTTCGGGGCAGCGAGGCTGGCGCATTCGCTGAAGAGCAGAAAAATCTGGTCGATAGTCATGGCGCGGATGGCTTAGGGTAGTAGGGTGATACTACCGGTTGCCATCAGCCGGGCGCCGGGCTGGCTCGCGCTGGTCCACGCACGGCGGCCCTTGCTAAAAACCTGCGGCGCGTAGCCAAATTTGTGGACGGAGCGGCGAGCTTGGGTATGCTGGCGCCGCTGGCTGGCCTGGGGCCAGCTAACTGCGGTGTTATTCATAGCTGATAAGAAGAGCGGAAGTGTGCGGCAAAGGTCTGACGGTGAAGGGCATTTGCGCAATAGCATGTTTATGCTGTTGTGCCTATGGCGGCCGGCCCGGCCTGGCCGGTCCGCAGCGGGCCCCGGCGCCCGCTGCCAGGCACGGTGGTCCCGGCGCGGAAAAGGGTAAAACGTGGTTTCTTTGCGGGGCGGGTGCGCCTGGCCCGTCTACCGCTTCTCTCTTTAGCTTTTGCCCCTTTGTATGAAAAAAATATTGCTTCCGGCGTTGTGGTGGCTTGCCGCCCTGATGCCTGCGCTGGCCCAGGTGACGGAGGGGCCGCAGGTGCGCGCGCTGGCACCTTTCCACGCCATTACGGTGGGCACGGGCATTGAGTTGCGGCTCACGGCGGGCCACGCCCAGCGGGTGGAAGTGAGCGCGGCCACGGCCGATTTTCGCGACCATATCCTGACGACGGTTACCAGCGGCGTGCTGTCCATTCACTACGAAAACCCCGATGACCGGGGCTACGGCAACGCCAAGCGCGAGCGCGAGAGCAAAAAGCTGCGCGTGGCCGTGACGGCCGACCAGCTCACGGCCCTGACCGCGGGCAGCGGGGCGCAGGTGAGCGGCGCGGGCAACTTTGCTACCCCCGACTTTCAGCTTGAGGTGTCGTCGGGCGCCAGCTGCCAGGCCCCCGACCTGGCAGTGGGCGTGCTGGTGGTGCGCCAGAGCAGCGGCAGCACTGTGACGCTGGGCGGCCGGGCCCCGCGCTTCGACCTGCGCATCGCCAGCGGCTCCACCTTCAACGGCGAAGCCCTGCAAACCGACCGCGGGCAGGTAGAAGCCAGCAACGGCAGCACCGTGCGCTTGGCCGTGCGCGAGGCCCTGATGGCTGAGGCCAGCAGCGGCGCCAACATCCGCTACCTCGGCTCGCCGGCCGTGACCAAGACCGTGAGCAGCGGCGGCAGCGTCAGCGGTAAGTAGGCCCGACCTTGGCCCTGCCTGTTGTATTTATAGCGGATAAATTCTAGTATTCGGTCGCTATGAAGCTCGAATTAGAAGCTTTGCACTATGAAAATGCTATTGGCCGCCTGCTGGAGCACCCGCACGGCTACGCCGTGGTGGAGTACCACGCCGGCCCCCGCCAGCTGCGCGAGCTGCAGGCGCTGCTCGCGCAGCTGGCCCGGCTGCTGACGCGCCGCCGCTGGAACAGGGTGCTCATCGACCAGCGGCAGCTGCGCCCTTTCACCCCGGCCGAAAGCGAGTGGCTGCGCACCCACTGGCTGCGGCGCCCCGAGTCGTTTCACGGCGCCATCGTGCTGCCCCACGATGTATTTGCGCGCCTGGCCAGCTCCCAGCTCGTGCTCGAAGCCAGGGCCGCCGCCCTCAGCTACCGCTTCTTCGATGACCCCGCCGCCGCCGCGGCCTGGCTCCTGACGCTGCCCTAGCGGCCCAGCGCAAACACCGCCGGGCGCTTGTGCAGGGGCGGCAGCTCGGGCAGCTGCCGCCAGGTGGCCACGGGCAGCGTGCGCAGGTACTCGGTGGGGGCCGTGAGGTCGGCGGCCACGCACAGGCGGGTGGCGGGCTGCAGGTGGGCCAGCAGGTCGGCCAGCAGCTGGTCGTTGCGGTAGGGCGTCTCGATAAAGAGCTGGCTCTGGTCGCGCTGGGAGGCTTCTTTCTCCAGGGTTTTGAGGGCCGTAATGCGCGCTGCCTTCTCAATGGGCAGGTAGCCGTGGAAGGCAAACCGCTGCCCATTGAGCCCCGAGCCCATGAGGGCCAGCAGAATGGACGACGGCCCCACCAGCGGCCGCACCACCAGCCCCAGCCGGTGCGCCTCCTGGGCCAGCGCCGCGCCGGGGTCGGCAATGCCGGGGCAGCCGGCCTCACTCAGCACCCCGGCCGCTATTTTTTGCTGCACCAGCGGCGCCAGCGCGGCCTTCACCTGGGCGGGCGTGCTGTCCTTGTCAATCAGCTCAAAACGAATGTCTTCGATAACGCGGTGCGGTGCCACTTCCTTCACGAAGCGGCGGGCGGTGCGCAGGTTTTCGACCAAAAAATAGGGCAGCTGGGCCGCGGCCGCCACCACCTGCGGCGGCAGCACCTGGGGCGCGCTGCCTTCGGCCAGGGGGGTAGGGATGAGGTAAAGCATGTTTTCAATGAGCAGTGAGCAATGAGTAATGGACAGTGAGTGGTTTTTTGCTCACTGTTCACTGCTCATTAAAACGAAGTTCTTCACCAGCCCAAACACCTCCGCCGGCTTTTCGGCGTGCAGCCAGTGGCCGGCGTCGGGCACGGTCACCACCTGCGAGTTGGGAAACAGCGCCGGAATGCCGTGCAGCTTATCCTCGGCCGTGATGTAGTCCGACTTGCCGCCCCGCACGAACAGCGTTGGCTTGAGAAACGGCTGGGCCGCCGTTATCGCTTCGCCCACGTCGGAGAGGCGGGCCACCAGCGCCGGCAGGTTGATGCGCCAGGCAAAAGAATTGTCATCGCGCCGGTACAGGTTTTTAAGCAAAAACTGCCGCACGCCCACCTGCGGCACGTGGGGTAGCAGCGCCGCCTCGGCCTGCTGGCGACTCTGGATGGTACTCAGGTCCACGGCTTGCAGGCCGGCCACGATGTCCTCCTGGTGGTCCATGTTGGAAAAGCGCGGCGCGATGTCCAGCACCACGAGCTGGGCCAGGCGCTGGGGGTAGGCCAGGGCCAGCGTCATGGCCACCTTGCCGCCCATGCTGTGGCCCAGCACCGTGAGGCGGGCCGGGTCGAGGGCCAGGTGGTCGAGTAGCGCCAGCACGTCGCCGGCCATCAGCGCGTAGCTGTGCTCGGAGGAGTGAAACGAGCGTCCGTGGTTGCGCAAATCCACGCTGATAACGCGTAGGCCGGCCTCGTCGGCCCAGCGCCGGGCCAGGGTTTGCCAGTTGTCGAGGGTGCCAAACAGGCCGTGCAGAATCACCAGCGGCGGGGCCGCCGCGGCGCCCTGGTCCAGGTAGTGCAACATCTTTTCAATTATCATTTAACAGTTATCAATTATCAGTTGGTAGTGAGCAACGCGAAGCAGGGACAAACGGCTTTTGCGTAAGTCCTATAGTAAACAATTAATTGCTCCTTGTTCACTGCTCATTGCTCATTGAAATCACGTCCACGCCCACACGCGCCGCCGCTCCTGCACCACCACGCCGAAGTGGCGCAGGTAGCGCACCAGCGGCTGCATATCGCTCAGCACGAGGCTGGTGAGGACGATGTCGCCCTGGGGCAGGGGGATGCGCAGATACTCATAGCGCCGCCAGAACACGCCCGGCCAGCGGCAGCGGCTCCACTCCACGGGCGCGGGGCCGGGCCAGCCCTGGCGGGCCGGGTCGTAGGCCAGCACCTCGTCGAGGGCCACTTGCAGGTGGCCGCCGCTGGGGTCAAACACGAGGGTGGTGGCCGCGTTGAGGGTGTAGTAGCGCAGGTGCAGCAGCAGCGCCGGGGCGGCCAGCGCCAGCACCGCCAGCAGCAGCGCCCAGGCCAAGCCGCGCTCCACGGGGGTAGGGGCCAGCAGGCCGGGGCCGGCGGCGGCCAGCGCCGTGCCCACCGTGAGCAGCGGCCACGTGAGCAGGGCCAGCTGCCGGGCGGGGGTGGCGTGGTAAACCGTTGATTTTCGGCCAAAAAACGCCAGCGCCCACCGTGCCAGCCCCAGCAGCACCAGCATCGTCACGGCGGTTTCCAGTAAGGAGCGGAGCGCCTGCATACGTTAAGCGCCCGTGCCGGTCGGCTCACGTGGCCCAGCTACTTGCCGGCGCATGGTTGGGAGTAAATAGCTGGTAGTAAACACGTAGTGCTGGGTGGGGCTAATGGATGAGGCAGCGCGTGAAGTGCACGGCTACTGGCGGGCCGGCCGCCCCCGACCGACCCGCCGCAAAGGTCGGGCTTTTTCGGGCAAATGCGGGCTGCTGGGGCCAGCTGGCGCGGCCTCCTGGTGGGCGGCGCCTATATTCGTTGATACGTGCTTGTTTCTGATTAAGAGCTCATGAAAATACTTTTTACGCTGTGGAGTACGCTGCTGCTGGGGGCCTCGGCCCTGGCCAGGCCGGCCCCGCGGGCGGCCATCCCTACCCCCGCCCTCACCCTCGAATTCATCGAAAACAAAGGCCAGTGGGCGGCCCCGGCCCGCTACGCGGCGGCCCTGTCCGGCGGCCGGCTATTTGCCGAGGCCGACGGCCTGCGGTTTGCCTTGTTCAACCACGCGGACCTGCCGGGCCACGGCCCCCACCCGGCCGCCGATGAGCCCCTGCGCGCCCACGCCCTCGACCTGCATTTTGAGGGCGCCGGCCCGGCCCGCCTCACCGCCGAAACGCCCACCGCCGAGCAGCGTAGCTACTTTTTGGGGGCCGATGCCGCGCACTGGGCCCGCCGCGTGCGCGGCTACCGGCAGCTGCGCTACGCCGGGCTGTGGCCGGGCGTGGACGCGCGGGTGTACGAAAACGCCCAGCAGCACCTCGAATATAATTTTGAGGTGGCGGCCGGGGCCGACCCGGCCGCCATCGGGGTGCGGCCCCTCGGGGCCGAGGCCGTGCGCCTGGCCCCCGACGGCCGCCTGCAGCTCACCACCAGTGCCGGCACGCTCGAAGAGCTGGCCCCGCAAGCCTGGCAAACCGATGCCCAGGGCCAGCGCCGGCCGGTGGCCTGCCGCTACGTGCTGGCCGGCGGGGTGGTGCGTTTCGCGCTGGGCCGCTACGACCACGCCCTACCCCTCACCATTGACCCGACGGTGGTGTTTGCGACCTACTCGGGCTCGGCGGCCGACAACTGGGGCTTCACGGCGACCTACGATGCGCAGGGCAACCTCTACTCGGGCGGCATCGCGTTCAGCCCCGGTTACCCGGTGAGCCCCGGCGCTTTCCAGACCACGTTCAGCCATCAGTGCGACGTGGCGCTGATTAAGTACAACGTGGCGGCTACCGGCCCGGCGGCGCGGGTGTGGGCCACGTACCTGGGGGGTAGCGACGCCGATTTTCCCAGTAGCCTGGTGGTGAACAGCCGCGGCGAGCTGCTGCTGCTGGGCAGCACGGGCTCTTCTGATTTTCCGACTACGGCCGGAGCCGTGCAGCGCACCTTCGGGGGCGGCACGCCGGCCGACCCTTTTGGCGCCGGAACCTATAGCTCCGAGGGTATGTCGAGGGGTAGTGATATGCTTATCAGTAGACTTAGTGCCGACGGTTCGGCCTTGCTGAGTAGCACCTACCTGGGGGGCGCGGCCAATGATGGCGTGCTGCCGCTGGCACCGGCTTCCACCGCGCCGCAGCTGGTGCACAACTACGGCGACCCGTTTCGGGGGGCTATTGAGGTAGATGCGGCCGACAATGTGTACCTAGCTTCCAATACGTCGTCGAAGAATTTTCCGGCCGCGCGGGGCTTCCAGAATGCCTACCAGGGCGGTACTTCCGATGGCGTGGTGTGCAAGCTGAAAGGCGACCTCACGGCCGTGCTGTGGGGCAGCTACCTGGGCGGCAGCGCCGCCGACGCGGCCTATTCGCTGCAAATAGCGCCCGGCACCGGCGAAGTGTACGTGGCCGGCGGCACGCTCAGCCCCGACCTGCCGGCCACCACCGGTGCCCTCAACCCGGTCGCGCCGGGCGGCATCGACGGCTTCGTGGCCCGCCTCAGCGCCGATGGCACCACGCTGCGGCGCACTACCTACCTGGGTACCAGCGCCTACGACCAGGCGCAGCTGGTGCAGCTAGGCAGCGACGGCGGGGTGTACGTGCTGGGCCAGACGCTGGGTGCCTACCCCACCACCAGCGGCCTGTACCAGAATGCCAACGGCCGGCAGTTCATCCACAAGCTGAGCCCTGACCTGAGCCAGACCCAGCTGGCCACGGTATTCGGGGCAGGCCGGGCCACGGTCGATATCGTGCCCACGGCTTTTTTGGTGGATAAGTGCGACCGGGTGTTCGTGTGCGGCTGGGGCGGGTATCTTAATACAAACCGCGCTAACACAGCGCCTTACCTGGGAGCTAATGATGGCTCGCTGACCACCGGCCTGCCCGTGACGCCCGATGCCGTGCAGCCTACTACCACTGGCTACGGGTTTTACCTGGCGCAGTTCAGCGCGGGCCTCACGGCGCTGGGCTACGGCACGTTTTATGGCAGCAGCAACGAGCACGTCGATGGTGGCACCTCGCGCTTCGACCCGCGCGGGGTGGTCTACCAGGCCGTGTGCGCGTGCTTCAGCTACACGGGCTTTCCCATTCCGCCGGGGGCCAACACGTATTCGGCCACCAGCGGCAGCGTGTACACGGGTAACAACTCGATTAATTACGGCTGCAACAACGCGGCCTTCGTGCTCAATTTTCAGCCCGACGTGGCCCAGGCCGGCCCCGACCAGGACGTGTGCGTGGCGGCGGGGCCGCTACCCCTGGTGGGCAGTCCGGCCGGCGGCACCTGGAGCGGGCCGGGCGTGAGCGGCTCGGTGGCGGCGGGCTTCGTCTTCACGCCTACCCCCGCCCTGCTGGGTACCCAGGTGCTCACCTACTCCGTGGCGGGCGCGGGCACCTGCGCCACCACCGCCACGCGGCGCGAAACCGTGACGCCCACGCCCCAGCTAGTGCTCACGCCGCTGCCCGTGGTGTGCGCCACCAGTACCATCCCGCAGCTGCTGGCCGCCGCCCCCACCGGCGGCACCTGGAGCGGGCCGGGCGTGAGTGGCTCGGTGGCCACGGGTTTTTATTTCGATGCCCGCGCGACCGGCGGCGGCACGTTTCAGCTGACGTATGCCCTGCCGGCCGCGCAGTGCGGCACCCAGGCCACGCTGCCCGTGACGGTGGCGGCCGTGGTGGCCGCCCAGGTGGGGGCCGATACGGTAATCTGCGCGGGTAGCTTTCAGCCTATTCGGCTGCGCGGCACGCCCGCCGGAGGCAGTTGGGCCGGCTACGGCGTGAGCGGCTCGGTGGACTCGGGTTTTTTCCTAACGATGCCGCCCGGCGTTGGTCCGTCGGCAGGCTTCTACTTCGACCTGGTGTATAACGTGGCTACGGCGGGCGGTTGCAGCAGCCGGGCCACCCGCCGCTACAGCGTGGCGGTGCCACCGGTGCCCACGGCCGCCTGGGCGGTAGTTGCCTGCCCCACGGCCCGCCAGGTGCCGCTGGCGGTGCGCTTTACGCTGAGCGCCGCCAGCTCGCAAGGCCCTACTTACCCGCCGCCCGCCTACACGCTGCGCTGGGATTTTGGCGATGGCACCCAAAGCACCGAGGCTAACCCCACCCACACCTACCTCGCGGCCGGCCACTACCAGCCCACGGCGCGCCTGCGCTACAACGGCGGCCAGTGCGAAACCACCGTGTCCCTACCCCCCCTCGAGCCAACCAACGACCCGCTACCTAACATCATCACCCCCAACGGCGACGCCCTGAACCAGACCTTCCGCCTGCCCAGCGACTGCGCGCCGCGCCTCCAGTTGTTTTCGCGCTGGGGCCAGCAGGTATTTGAGGCGGCGACTTACCACAACGACTGGGCCGCCGAGGGCCAGCCGGCCGGCATCTACTACTACCTGCTCGAATACCCCGACGGCCACCGCGTGAAAGGCTGGCTGGAAGTGGTGAAGTAAGCCGCCCGGCCCTACCCCCGCTTTGCTACCGGCCGGCTCATTGAGTCGAAACCAGGGGGGTAGGCGCCGCTGATTTCCGCGTACAGCCGGCCAAAGGCCCGGCCTACCCCGGCCGGGCCGCAGCGCGCCGCCGCGTCGGCGTGCAGGCGGGCGGGGTCAAACGGCGCGGACTGGCTAAGCACGGCCGTGAGG
>CAZZWL010000011.1:37933-66233 GCA_964657755.1 uncultured Rhodanobacter sp. | reverse complement strand
TCCGGCTCCCCCTCTCCCGAAGGGGAGGGGGTAGGGGGGTGGGGTAATCGTTGAACGACCCTACGCCAGCGCCACATTAACCTCCGGCGTGACTTCGCTACCCGCTTCCTTCGCCACCAAGCGCACCAGCAGCACCAGCGCCCCCACCACGGCCACGCCGCCGCCGATGTAGAGGAAAGCCGTGCTGTAGCTGATATCCTTGGACTTGAAGAGGAAGCCGACCAGCATGGCACCCAGGTTGCCCCCCGCGCCCACGATGCCGCTCACGCTGCCGATGGCCTGGCGGTTCACGAAGGGCACGATGGAGTAGGTGCAGCCATTGGCCATTTTTAGGAACAACGCAAACAGCAGCATGGCCGTGATGGCCAGCGCCAGGCTCGGGGCCAGTGAGAAGAACGCGATGCCGATACCTTCGAGCACCAGCATAGCGCTCAGCAGCAGCCACTTGCCCTGAATGCCGTAGGCGCGGCCAGTGCGGTCGCTCACGATGCCGCCCAGGGCGCGGGCGAAGATGTTCATGAAGCCGAAGGTGCCGGCCAGCAGGCCCGCCGTCACGAGCGAAGCGCCGTAGTGGTCCACGAAGTAGATGGCGGCCACGTTATCGACCGTGATTTCGATGCCGAAGCAGGCGCCGTAGGCCAGGGCCAGCAGCCAGGTGCGGTAGTCGCGCAGGGCCAGCCTAAACGTGCCCTTGGGCTTGCTGGCGGCCTCGCGGCGAATGTCGGCGTAGTTGCCGCGGGGCGTGTCTTCGGTGTAGCGGTAATAGATGCCGGCCATTAGCAGCAGGATAACGCCGGGCACCACCATCGCGTAGCGCCACGAGTCGGCCTTGGTAGCGAAGCCCAGGGCCACGAAGCCGGCCGCTATCAGCGGCATCAGCATGTTGGCAATGCCGCCGCCGAGGTTGCCCCAGCCGCCGGCCACCGCGTTGGCGGTGCCCACGATGTTGGGGGCAAACATCATGGAGGTGTGAAACTGCGTAATTACGAACGAGGCTCCAATAATGCCAATAGCCAGCCGAAACAGCAGAAAGCTTTCGTAGCTGTTGCTCAACCCAATGAACATCACCGGAATAGACCCGATAACCAGCAGCCAGGTATAAGCCAGGCGCGGCCCAATGGTGTCGCAAAGCTTACCCATGAGCAGGCGCGCCAGAATGGTGGCCGACACCGAGGCAATGACAATGTTGCCCACCTGCCCCTTATCGAGGTGCAACTGCTCGCGCACCAGCGGCATGAGCGGCGCAATGCCAAACCAGCCAAAAAAGCAGAAGAAGAACGTGAGCCACGTGAGGTGGAACGTGCGCATCTGCACGCCAGCGGCGGCAAAGATGTTGAGCCGGCTCAGCGGCTGCTGGGCAGTCGGAGTAAGGGTCGCGTCCATAAGCAGTTGGTTTAGTGTAAGATAATGCGTTGTAAAACGGAGTGGTACTCCGTTTGTCGTTGAACGAGTCGTTCGTGCGGAAACGGAGTGCCACTCCGTTTTACAGCCAGCCTATGTACACGTCATCGCCCTCTACCTTAATAGGATAGGTCTGGATGGCGCACTCGTCGCCGTTCAAGCACTCGCCCGTCAGCAGCGAAAAGGTGCGCTTGTGAAACGGGCAGGCCACCTTAGGCTCGCAGGCCTCGCCGGTGCTGCCCAGCAGGCCGCGGGCCAGGGCCATCTGCTGCTTATGGGGGCACAGGTTTTGGGTGGCGTACCACTCGCCGCGCCGCGCAAAGTGGAAGATGGCCACCTGCTGGCCCTCTACCAGCGCGCACGCCCCACCGTCGGCAGGAATGTCGGTGGTTTTGCACACGGGTAGCCAGGTAACGTCGGTTAGGGTTTCCATGAGTTACTAAGTAGTTAAGGGGTTTTGGCCCGCCGGGAGGGGGTAGGGAATCGGCTGCGGGGTGCGCGCTAGCTGGTTACCAGGCTACTACCTTCTTCTGGCCGCGCATCTCGGCAAACTCCATGGTGGGGTCTTTCGACTTGGGCACGTTCACGAAGTGCGTGAACTGCTTGCGCAGCTCGGGGTTGTCCACCACTTCCTTCCACTCGCAGTGGTAGTTCTTGATGAGTAGTTCAATTTCCCCCTCCAGGTCGGCACAAATACCCAGGCTGTCGTTGATAATGACATTCTTGAGGTAGGCAATACCGCCATCCATCTTATTGAGCCACACGGCGGTGCGCGTCAGTGGGTCGGCGGTTTTGATGTAGAACATGATAAACCGGTCGAGGTATTTGACCAGGGTTTCCTTGTCAATGTCGCCGGCCAGCAGCTGGGCGTGCTGGGGCTTGGCGCCGCCGTTGCCGCACACGTAGAGGTTCCAGCCCTTCTCGGTGGCAATCACGCCGAAGTCTTTGGCCTGGGCCTCGGCGCACTCGCGCACGCAGCCGCTCACGCCGCTCTTCATCTTGTGGGGCGAGCGAATGCCCTTGTAGCGGTTTTCCAACTCGATGGCGAACGTTACGCTGTCGTGCAGGCCGTAGCGGCACCAGGTGCTGCCCACGCAGCTCTTGATGGTGCGCAGGCTTTTGCCGTAGGCGTGCCCACTCTCAAAGCCCTCGTTGATAAGCTCTTCCCAAATATCGGGCAGGTCGCTCACGTGCGCCCCGAACATGTCGATGCGCTGCCCGCCCGTGATTTTGGTGTAGAGGTTATACTTCTCGGCAATGCGGCCGATGGCCATCAACTGCTGCGGGCTCACCTCGCCGCCCGCCATGCGCGGCATCACTGAGTAGCTACCCCCCTTCTGGATGTTGGCCAGGTAGCGGTCGTTGGTGTCCTGAATAACGTTTTGCTTGACAATCAAGTCGTTCCACAAGCCCGCCAGGATGCTGCCCACCGCCGGCTTGCAGACCTCGCAGCCGTCGCCCCGGCCGTAGTGGTCGAGCGCGCCGTCGTAGGTGCGGATATCGTTGATTTTCAGCAGGTCAAATAGCTCTTGGCGCGAGTAGTCGAAGTGCTCGCACAGCACGTTTTTGATGTATGCGCCCTGGGCCGTGAGCGTGCCGTTGATGAGGTCCTTCACCATGGGCACGCAGCCGCCGCAGCCGGTGCCGGCCTTGTTGCACTTCTTCATGGCCTCCACCGTGGTGATGCCCTGCTCGGTCACGGCGTCGCAGATGGCGCCCTTGGTCACGGCCTCGCACGAGCAAATGAGCGCCGTGTCGGGTAGGTTCAGCACGTTGGCGCCGCTGTCGGAGCCCTCGCCGCCCCGTGCCCCCAGGATAAGGTCCTCGGGGTGAGGGGGTAAGACGAGTTTATTGACGGCCGTTTGCAGCAGCATGCTGTAGGCATCGGCATCGCCGATGAGCACGCCGCCCAGCAGCTGCTTGCCGTCGGGGCTGAGGTTAATGCGCTTGTACACGCCGCTGTGGGCGTCCTCAAACACGATGCTGCGGCTGTGCGGCTCGGCAATAAACGGGTCGCCGAAGCTGGCCACGTCCACCCCAATCAGCTTGAGCTTGCTGCTCATGTCGAAGCCCGTGAAGGCGCGCGCGCCCTGCGTGAGTTGGCTGGCCACCACCTCGGCCATGTCGTAGCCGGGGGCCACGAGGCCGTAAATCATGCCGCCGTGCAGCGCGCACTCACCAATGGCGAAGATGTTAGGGTCGCTGGTTTGCATGGTGTCATTCACCACGATGCCGCCGCGCATACCCACTTCCAGGCCGGCTAGCTTGGCCAGCTCGTCGCGGGGCCGGATGCCGGCCGAAATCACCAGCATATCAACTTCCAAAATGGAGCCGTCGCCGAAGTGCAGCGCATCAATCCGGCCATTGCCGCCGATGTGCGACGTGGCCTTGCTAAGGTGAATCTGCAGGCCTAGCGCCTCCAGCTTGCTTTGCAGCATGGCGCTGCCGGCCGCGTCTATCTGCCTGGGCATCAGGCGTGGGGCAAATTCAATGACGTGGGTTTCGGCCACGCCCAGGTCGAGCAGGGCCTTGGCGGCCTCCAGGCCTAGTAGGCCGCCGCCCAGCACGGCGCCGTGGCGGGCGGTGGCGGCGGCGGCTTTTATTTCCTCCAGGTCCTCGATGGTGCGGTACACCATCACGCCCGCTTTTTCGACGCCCGGAATGTCGGGCACGAAGGCCGACGAGCCGGTGGCCAGCACCAGGTAGTCGTAGGGCTGCACCAGCCCGCTGCGGGCGTGCACCGTCTGGCTGGCGCGGTCAATTTCCTGCACCGCGTCGCCGAGGTGCATAGTTATCTGATTATCGAGGTACCACTGATGGGGCGCCATCAGGAGGTCGTCGGCGGTTTTGCCGCCGAAATACTCGCTCAGGTGCACCCGGTCGTAGGCCACGCGGGGCTCCTCACCGAATACTACGAGGTTGAAATGGGTCGACTTGGCGAGAAGCTTCTCGCAAAATTTATAGCCGACCATGCCATTGCCGATAACGACGACGGTAGGGGTTCCCTGCGGTGCCATGCTAACCTAGGTTTAGGTGTAGAGTAGAATTGAACTGGCGAAGGCGTTGGGTGAGAAAGGGGGGGGTAGGGTAGGGGGAGTAGGACGGGTTTTAGAAAATGAGGTATTTTCTAAAACAACCTTTATTAAAAAGGTGTGTAAGGTCCTGCAAAGCAAACTTAAACAAAAGTGACCCCAATTCAAGTAGTCTGCTAAGAAAAATTATGATAAATTTCTCTTGGGTGGCCCTCGCTTCTTAAGTTGGCCACTGCGTAGCTTGCGCTACTTGCCTGCCAAGGCCTAAGCGTGGCAGCTAGTACTTTGCACTTCGTAGCCCCATCGGCGACTTTTTTCCTGTTCATGGCGCGCCTACCCCCTCCTCCCGAACTATATGTAGTGGGTGCCGGCCCCGGCGACCCGGAGTTGCTGACCCTCAAGGCGTACCGCATTCTGCAAACGGCCGACGTGGTGCTCTACGACAACCTCGCCAACCAAGAGCTGCTGGCGCTGGCCCCGGCCGCCTGCGAGTGCATCTACGTGGGCAAAAAGCCCTACGGCGATTACACGCCCCAGGAAGTTATTCACGAACTGATTCTCGAAAAGGCGCGGGCCTGCGGCCGGGTGGTGCGCCTGAAAGGTGGCGACCCGTTCATCTTCGGCCGGGGCTTTGAGGAAATGCTGTTTGCGCGCAGCCACGGCATTGCGGCGCACTACGTGCCGGGCATTTCGAGTATGCAAGCCGTGGGCTTTGAGGATATTCCGCTCACACACCGGGTGGTGAGCGAGGGCTTTTGGGTGCTCACCGGCACCAAAAAGGACGGCACCCTCTCGGCCGACCTGCGCCTGGCTATGCAGAGCAACTCGACGGTAGTTATCTACATGGGCATGAAGAAGATAGCCCAGATAGCCGACACCTACGTGCAGGAAGGCCGCGGCGACACGCCCGCCGCCGTGGTCATGCACGCCTCCCTACCCCACCGCAAAATGGTGGCCGGCCCCGTGCGCGACCTGCCCACCCTGGTCGCCGCCGCCGGCATCACGTACCCCGCCATCATCTTCATTGGCGACGTGGTGGGGGTAGGCCGAGAGATTTAATCCCTGCCTTCTTGGCCCAGGCGCGCGCGGATGCGGCTCAGCGAGGGCCCTTTGATGCCCAGATAGGAGGCAATGTGGCCCAGCGACACCCGGTTGGTGATGCCCGGAAACTGCGCCAACAGCGTCAGGTAGCGCTGTTCGGCACTCTGAAACAGCAGCGATTCCACCTTGGCCTGGTGCAACACCAGATACTGCTCGGCGAGGCGCCGCCCAAACCGCTCCCAGCCATGTGATTGCGCGTAGAGCTGCTGCAGCTGCTCCAGGTTGATAACCAGCAGCTCGGCGTCTTCGAGCGCCGCGACGTAGTACGGGCAGGCCTCCTGCGTGAGCAGGCTTTTGAGAGAAGTGAGGAAGAAACCCTCGGGCACAAAAAACATATCGTGCTCCTCCGCCGTGACGGGGTCTACATAATATACCCGGAAGAGCCCGCTGACAAGGAAGCCGATGTGGCGGCACACCGTATTCCGGAAGTTGAAAAACTCGTTTTTGGCGATGCGTCGGTGCGTCCACAAGCCCTCGGCCAGGCGCACGTCGGCGGCCGAAAGGTTAGCAAAAGCGGCGAGCTGTTGCGCCAGCAATGCCTCGGGCGCGAGGGGTAGGGAAGAGAGCATAAAGGGCAATTGGCAGCCGCGCCGCCGGCGGCAGTACTGCCAACGGCCGGCGAAAGTTTACGGCCGCTTTTTAACTCAGGTGAAAATTTGGCCGTGCGGGCAGCCGGACCTTTGTCCTATCCATCACCGCTGGCCCGGTGGCGCCTTCGCCCATTGGTCAGCTCATTTGATAATCTCTATGTTTACCCGCAACCGCGCCATCCTCGGCGCTTTGGCCGGCGCCGCGCTGGCCTTTGCTTCGCCCACTCAAGCTGCTGCCCAGGGCGTCAAAAACATCGTGCTCGTGCACGGTGCCTTCGCCGACGGTTCTAGCTGGGCCAAAATCATTCCCCTGCTCGAAGCCAAAGGTCTGCACGTCACGGCGGTGCAAAATCCGCTCACCTCGCTCGCCGACGACGTGGCCGCTACCAAGCGCGCCCTGGCCCAGCAAGATGGCCCTGTGCTGCTCGTGGGCCACTCCTGGGGCGGCATGGTTATCTCCGACGCCGGCAACGACCCCAAAGTGGCGGGCCTCGTGTACGTGGCCGCCGCGGCCCCCGACGCCAATCAGTCGCTCGGCGAGCTCACCAAAGACGCGCCAACTGCTGGCCTAAAGAAAATCAAGGCTGATGCCGGCTTCCTGAGCATGACGCCCCAGGGCATCAACGAAGACTTTGCCCAGGACCTGACGCCCACCGAGCGCAAAGTGATAGTAGCCACTCAGCAGCCGGTAGCCGCGGCCGCTTTTGGCGACAAAATGGCCACTGTGGCCTGGCAGACCAAGCCTTCCTGGTATATCGTGGCCAGCAACGACCACATGATTAGCCCCGTGCTGGAGCAGGCGATGGCCAAAAAAATCAAAGCCACGACGCTGACGCTGCCCTCGAGCCACGTGCCCATGCTCTCGCAGCCCCAGAAAGTAGCCGATTTCATTGCTGAAGCTGCCAAAAAAGCCCCAGCTAAGTAAGCTAGTAGGCTTCAGGCAACAAAAAACGTTCGTCATGCTGAGCTTGTCGAAGCATCTCTACCGCTTCGTTGGATGAAGCGGTAGAGATGCTTCGACAAGCTCAGCATGACGAACGTTTTTTACTCACCATCTCACTGCTCACTGCCCCAGCGCCTTCGTCACCAGCGCCAGCGCCTCCGGGGTGAAGGGCAGCTGCAAGGCCAGCGCGTGGCCGCGCTCGGTCATTTTGGGCCAGGTTTTCTGCACTATTTCAATCACCTTTTCCTCGGGGTGCTGGGCGGCGAAGGGCAGGAAATAATGCTCCAGAAACACCAGGCAAATAACGTCTTCCAGCAGCTGCACCTCGGGGTCGTCCTTCAGGCGCAGCTTCTGCACCAATTGCTGCACCCGCTCTATTTCGGCGGGCGCGTAGCCGGCCTGGGCCAGGAGCTGCCCGGCCAGCTCGGCGTGAAACTTTTTGAGCGTGTTGCGCCACTGGTGGTAGCCGGGGCGCGTCATCGGGAAGTCGTGGCGCGGAATTTTCCAGCGCTGAATGTGCTGGCAGCGGGCGGCCAGCTGCACGGCCTCGGGCGCATTGGGGGCCACGCGGGCCAGGCGGGAACTCATGCGCTGGGCATACAGCACCTCTTTGGGCACGGGTTGGCCGTCGGCGCCGGGCTCCAGGGTGGGGTCTTCGGCGTTGGCAGCGTCGAAAAGGCGGTAGGCTTCGGTCAGGCGAGCGTCGGCGGGGTTCATGCGCTAAGAAGGGGGTAGGGCAGAGCGCACGGCCGGCCCAGCCGCGCAAAGTAACGTGCCGGGCGTGGCGAATCAACGCGTGGCTACGCCGCTGCCGGGCAGCGGCAGGCCCTGGCGTAGCAACGGCCGCAGCGTTGCCAGGGGCAGGAAAACCTGGATTTCGCCCTGCGCATAGGACGCGATTTCGTAAGGCAGGTAGATGAAAACGACGCCGCCGCTCGTCAGAAACACGTTGTGCGTCACGGGCATTACGGGCACGGAAAGTGGCCCATTGCCAGCAAGGTCATCGAGGGGCTTACCGGGTTGGATGTGGAAGAGCTGGCGCACCGCCTGGTTTAGTAAGGTTGGTAATTGTGCGGCGGCCGTCGGCTGGAAGATGTCGGCGTAGCGCAGGCGGCGGCCGGTGCGCAGGTCGTAGCTGGCGCCAGTGGTAGCGTAGCCGCCGTGCGCGCCGCCACTGTAGTCGTAATTGAAAAAACCCAGGCTCAGTAAGTTACCCTGCTGATAGAGTACGTAGGTGGCCGTCTGGCTTTCGTAGTTGAGGCCGGGCGCATAGGCCCCAATGCCGGCCGTATCGGCGGGGGTAGGGCGGCTGTCGGCGGCATCTTCGCGGTAGTATTTAAAATACTGTCGGCGCTGCTGCTTATACAGTGTGGCTACGCTGACGCTGGGAATACCGTCGATAGTATCGCCGCGCAGGCCGCTTAGTAGGCTGGTCGTCAGGGCTTGGCGCACCGGCGCGGGCGGGCCCACGGGCACCAGCGCCTGCATGCTCAGGTGCGCCTTGGGCGACTTCGCCTCGCGCGGAAAGGCCGCGGCCGAGTCGGCAAAATAGCGCACCACGAAGCTGAGCGCCCCGGCCGCCGGCCGCACTAGTCGCAGCCGCGCCGCCGCCGGCCCCACCGTGCCGGCCAGGTCGCCACCCGGCTGCCGGCGCAGACGCCAATACAGGCTGTTGCCAGCGGGGTCGATGGCCTTTTCGGGGCTGGTTTCGAAGAGCACCACGCTGTCGGGGGCGGCGCTGGGCTGGCCTTGCAGCGTGTAGGGGTGGCCATCGGGGCCGTAGTAGCTGCCGAAGCGCCCGGCCGTATTGGTGGCATCGAAGCCGCGCGGGGCCGTAACGAGGTGCAGCGTCACGCTATCGGCCTGGCCGGGCAGCTGGGTGCGATATATCTGGTAGTCAGTGCCGGGCGAGTTGGCCGGCGTGGCGGCCGGGGGGGCTTTGGTGGTCTGAGTGGGGGTAGTGGCTGGGGTAGTTTGGGTGTTGCAGGCGGTCAGGCCCAATAGCCCGGCCCCGGCGAAGAGGATGCGTTTCATAGTTCAAAAGAAAGCTTTGACGGCTAATTTTTGGGTGCGGCTTGACTCTTAATGGAAAGGAATAGGCAGATTATTTTGCCTGATAGTCAGTTAGCTAACCCAATTCACGAAAAAGTAACACGCAGCGTAATCCTTCTGTCGTGCTTTTCGTAAATCTAACGACTTACGTCGCTTTTCACTTTTTACTACCCCCATGAATCTTATCAAAGCAGGCAGCGATGCCGCTGGCAAGCCCATTGAAATTAATTACGTCGACTATGGCCAGGGCAACCCCGTGGTACTCATTCACGGCTGGCCACTCGACCTCCAGTCCTGGGAATTCCAGCTGGCCGAACTGCCGCTGCACGGCGTGCGGGTTGTCGCCTACGACCGCCGGGGTTTCGGTAAGTCGTCCAAGCCTTGGGATGGCTATAATTATGACACCTTTGCCGACGACCTAAAGGCCGTACTCGATACGCTTGACCTGCAAAACGTAACGCTGGTCGGCTTCTCGATGGGCGGCGGCGAAGTGGCCCGCTACATGAGCAAGCATCAGGGTGCCCGCGTAAGCAAAGTGGTGTTTATCAGCGCGGTAACGCCTTATTTGCTCAAAACGGATGATAACCCCGACGGCGTAGACAAGTCAGCTTTTGACGGCATGCTGGAAGGCATTGGCAAGGACCGGCCAGATTTCCTGACCACTTTCGGCAAAGGCTTCTACGGCGTGGGTGTCCTGAACCACCCGGTGAGCCAGCCAATGCTGGACTGGAGCCAGAGCATTGCCCTGCAAGCCACTCCCCGTGCCACCAGTGAGTGCGTAAAAGCGTTCAGCGCCACCGACTTCCGCAAAGATTTGCAAGGTATTAAAGTGCCGGCCCTCTTTATTCACGGCGATGCCGATAAGACGGTGCCCCTCGAAAACAGTGCCCAACGCGCCGTAGCCCTGGTGCCCGGTGCGCAGCTGGTGGTGTATGCCGGGGAGCCCCACGGCCTCAACGTAACGGCCGCCGACCGTCTGAACCGCGACCTGCTGACTTTCGTTAGCGGCCAGCCAGTATCGGAAGACTATTCGGAGGGCGAAACCTACGCTCCGGATACGGTAGACGAGCGTGCTTACTAAGTAGCTCGTAATGAGCAACAAAAAAGCTCCCGGCCAGACGGCCGGGAGCTTTTTTGTTGTCAAAAACCTGGTGCTAGCCCAAGTAGGCGTGCCAGTTTTGGTCGAGGGTGCCGGCCGAGAGCTTGAGAAAGCCCGCGAGGGTAGGTTTCTTGGGCTGGGTGCGCAGGGGCATGTTGGCCTCGGAGGGCGTGCGCTGGCCCTTGGCGTGGTTGCAGCGCGAGCAGGCCGCCACGAGGTTGGTCCAGCCCGAGTCGCCGCCGCGCGAGCGGGGCAGCACGTGGTCGAGGGTCAGGGTCTTGGTCGAGCCGCAATACTGGCATTCGTACTGGTCGCGCTTGAAGATATTGTGGCGGCTGAGCGCGATGCCCTTGTAGGGCACGCGCACGTAGCGCGCCAGCCGGATAATGCTGGGCTTGGGGTAGGCCTGCGAAACGGTGCGCATGGTGCCGTGCTCCGACTTGGCCACCATCTCCGCTTTATCCAGGAATATTAATACGAAAGCCTTCTGCACGCTGCATAAGGTAATGGCGGTGTAGTCGCCATTGAGTACGAGCACTTTCTGGTCCATATACGGTAGGCGAAAACTAGAGACTGCAAGCTACTAGCTAATCAGCATAAGAACAAAGGCCCGCGGCGGAATGATTCCGTCGCGGGCCTTTGGACTCTACCAAGGGGGGTAGGGCTAGTCGATGGTGTGGAACACCCGGCTCCAGCGCACCTTGTGGGCGGCGCTGCCGAAGGGGTCGAGCGAGAGCCAGATAAGCACGGCCTTGCCCACGATATGGTCTTCGGGCACAAAGCCCCAGAAGCGCGAGTCTTCCGAATTGTGGCGGTTGTCGCCCATCATCCAGTAGTAATTCTGCTTGATGGTGTAGCTCGTCAGCGGCTTGCCGTCCTGCAAAATCATACCGTCGGGGCCCCAGGTAATATGCTGGTTGTGCTCATACTGGCTCACGATTTTGAAGTAAATCGCGGCGTTGGCGGGCGTCAGCGCTATCGTTTGCCCTTTCTTGGGAATGGGTAGCGGGCCGTAGCTGTCGAGCTGCCACCGGCGTTGCACCGCGCTCATGGCGCCCGAGCCGTGGAAGTCGGCCACGTCGGGGAAGAGCTGCACGGCGGGCGCCGTCACGTCCAACGATTTCACGTAGGGCTGCTTCTTGAAGTAGTCGGCCACGGCCGCCGGGCAGCTGATAACGTAGCCCAGCTTGCCGGTTTCGGGGTTGGTGCCGGCCGCCGGAATGCCGTCGGGCTGGTCGTAGTCCACTACCCCCTGGTCGTGCAGCGCCTGGCGCACTTCGTCGTTGGGCGTTTCCACTTCCATGAAATACGTGGTTTGGGGCGCGCCCGCGATGGCACCGGGCTTGCCATTCAGGAAAATCACGCCGTTGCGAATCTCCAGCGTGTCGCCCGCGATGGCAATACAGCGCTTGATGTAGTTGGTGCGCAGGTCGGCTGGGTACTGCTGCTCGTGCGGCACGTGAAACACCACCACGTCGTTGCGCTTAATCGAGCTGAAGCCCGGAAAGCGGTACGTGGGCAGCTGAATGAGGTCGGAGTAGCTCTTAAAGCCAAAAACCGGCAGCGTCTGGTGCGTGAGCGGCACCTGCAAGGGCGTTTGGGGCGTAATGGGCCCGTAGTGCAACTTGCTCACAAACAGGTAGTCGCCCACCAGTAGTGAGTGCTCCATGCTCGGCGACGGAATAACGTAGGCCTCAAACGTGGCCCAGCGAATGAGCGTGGCCGCGATAACCGCAAACAGCAGCGAGTCGACCCACTCGCGGCTCTTGGTTTTGGGCGGCTTGGGCGGGGCGGTAGGGTCAGTTTTGCGAACGAGCATGAAACGAGAGCGGGAGCAGAGAGCTCACCAGTAGAATATTTAGCAAATAAACAACTGTAAAACGGAGTGGCACTCCGTTTCGGTGCGAACGAGCCCGTTCAACGCCAAACGGAGTACCACTCCATTTTACAGCCCTAGCAGCTCTTTCATGCCAAACACGCCGTGGCGGCCGGGCAGCCACTCGGCGGCCAGCAGCGCGCCCAGCGCGAAGCCCTCGCGCGAATGGGCCTCGTGGCGCAGCTCAATAGTGTCGGCGCTCGATACGTAGCGCACCTCGTGGGTACCCACCACCTCGCCCCGCCGCTCGCTGAGCACGGCCAGCTCGTGCGGCGCTTGGGCCGGCGCGTTGCGCCAGGTGGTTTTGGCCGGGAAGTGGGCCAGCACGCCCTCGGCCGCCGTGAGGGCGGTGCCGCTGGGCTGGTCTACTTTGTGAATGTGGTGAATCTCGGTCAGCTGCACATCGTAGCCGGCCGCAAACTGGTTCATCTTGGCCGCGATGTACTCGTTGAAGTGAAAAAACAGGTTCACGCCCACGCTGTAGTTAGAGGCGTAAAAAAGGGCGCCGTTGGTTTCTTCAACCAAAGCCCTTGCCTCGTCGAAGTGGTGCAGCCAGCCCGTCGAGCCGCACACCACGGGTAGGCCCTGGCGCAGGCAGGCCGCCACGTTGCCGTAGGCCGCCTCGGGGTGGGTAAATTCAATGGCCACGTCGACCTGCGCCGGCGCAAAGTCCTCAATGCGTTGGCTGGAGGCTTGATGGTCCACGATGCCCACGATTTCATGGCCCCGGCCGGCGGCCAGGCCGGCAATCGTCTGGCCCATTTTGCCGTAGCCGATGAGGAGAATTTTCATGCGTAAAGAGCAGACAGTTACTGAGTTATTTCACCCGCAGCGACAGCGCCAGGCCGGTGCCCGGCAGCAGCTGCCCCGGCTGGGGTAGGAGGGTCGGCCGCAGGTTGAGCGAAAGGTTGTCGCTCACGTCGAAGTCGTGGAGGTGCGCATCCACCACCGCATCCAGGATTTGCAGGCCGTAGCCTAAGGCGCTCAATAGGATGGACAAATCGCGGTAGCGCCGGTAGAACTCAAGACCAAGCTCAATATTATTAGGGTTATTGGTAGCGTAACCAACCAATTGGGCCCGCGCTTGGTCGTTAGGTATCTCGCTAGTGGCATTGGCTAACTGCTGCGCCACCGTCATGGTCGGGGTGGGAAGTAGATTTTTGGCAAACCGGTAATAGGAATAGTAAGTCTGCTGGTAGTATATCCAGTAGCCTAGTCCGCCAACCATTCCATACACAATAGGTAGTTTCCAGTACTTATGGTTGTAAATCTGGCCCGTGCCGGGCAGCAGGGCCAGGATGCCCGCCTTCTCGGGCCGCGTGAGGTGCAGGCCGAACAGCCGCTCGGTGCGTTTGGCCGAGTCGGCGGCGGCCAGGGCGCGTTTTTCCTTCTTGCTCACCTTGCGCACCGTGGCCGTGTCGGGCCGCACGATGGTGGGCGCGTTCAAGCCCGAGCCCGTGCCCAGCGGGTTGGGTGTAGTGGTGGGATACTGCGCCCGCACCACGTGCGAGCCAGCCAGTACTAGCAGCAAGCTTAGCAGCCAGCCCAGGCGGCGGCGGGGGGGTAGGGAACGCGAAGAGTTTTTCATAAGCAAGCCGCTAACGCCAGCCGGCGCCCAACTAGTGCGGTACCTATGCAGGTTGCAGAATGTGCAGGATGCGTTGCATATCCTCCACCGAATCGAAGGAAATCTTGATTTCGCCGCGGCCCTGCGCGCCCGGCCGCAGCTGCACCTTCGAGCCAAAGTGGTCGGTGAGCTGGCGCTCGGTGCGGCGCAGCTCGGCCACCGGCACCACCGGCGTGGGCTGCGGCTTGGAACTAGCAGTGCTACCCCCCGCCGGCCGGCCGAAGCCGGCGCGCACGATTTCCTCCACCCGGCGCACCGACAGGTCTTCGGCCACGATGCGCTTGTATAAATCAACCTGCTGCTGCGGGTCCTCGATGTTGATGAGGGCGCGGGCGTGGCCCATGCCAATGACCGAGTCGCGCAGGCCAATCTGGATGCTGGGCGGCAGCTTGAGCAGGCGCAGGTAGTTGGTCACGGTCGAGCGGTTTTTGCCCACCCGCTCGCCCAGGTCTTCCTGGCGCAGCTGGCACTCGCTGAGCAGCCGCTGGTAGCTAAGCGCGATTTCAATCGCGTTAAGATTCTCGCGCTGAATGTTTTCAATCAGCGCCATTTCCAGCATCTGCTGGTCGTCGGCCTTGCGGATGTAGGCCGGAATGGTATCCAGGCCGGCCAGCTTACTGGCTTGCAGGCGCCGCTCGCCCGAGATGAGCTGGTACGAATTGGTGCCCAGCTGGCGCACCGTCACGGGCTGAATGATGCCCTGAATCTTAATGCTGTCGGCCAGCTCGGCCAGCGCCTCCTGGTCGAAGTGCGAGCGCGGCTGAAACGGATTCGCCTCAATCTGGCCCACCGGAATCTGACCCACCGAGTTGACGGGGTGCGGCACCAAGCGCTGCTCGCGGTCGCCCTTGTGCTCGTAGCTGCCTTCAATCAGCGCGTTGAGGCCCCGGCCCAGGCCGCCGATTTTGCGCTTGGCCACGCCCGCCACGCCGGGGTTGGCGTTGAGCGCAGCCTGAATTTTCTCTTCGTTCTTCTCTACGGACATACTAACATCGGCGCGGCCCAAAAGGCAAGCGGCGGCCGAATGTCAAAATTACGCCGTGGCGGGCGAAGGGCAAGCCCTACCCCCTTCAATACGACCAATGCCCGCGGTCGGAGGAATAGTGCAGGTAAGCTCGAATCATCTCGGGCGTCAACTCCGGAAAATCGCGCAGCAGCGCTTCCTCCGTCGCGCCGCTATTGAGCCAGTCCAGCACGTCGGCCACGCCCAGGCGGGCGCCCGTGAGGTACGGCCGCCTCGAGCGCACCGTCGGGTCGGTGCTAATGAGCGGGTGGCGGGGTAGGGGCGGCATGATAGATGGGAATTTGAATGCTAAATAAAACAGAACGTCATGCTGAGTTTGTCGAAGCATCTCGCTCGCGCCTTTAGGTTAGTACCCCAGGCGGCGTGGTAGAGATGCTTCGACAAGCTCAGCATGACGTTCTATTACTTATACTCAAAAGAGTTGCCGAAGACTCGGCAATTCAGTAGCTTACGCCAACTCATCCTCCGGCGCCTCCTCGGGCCGGGCCTCTACGCTGTTTTTCTCCACTATTTCGCGGGCCAGGTTGAGGTAGCTCACGGCGCCCTTGCTCTCGGCATCGTGCAAGATGACCGGGATGCCGAAGCTCGGCGACTCGCTCAGCTTCACGTTGCGGGGGATGATGGTGTCGAACACGAGCTGCTGAAAGTGCATCTGCACTTCCTCCACCACTTGGTTGCTGAGGCGCAGGCGCACGTCGTACATGGTGAGCAGGATGCCCTCGATTTCGAGGTTGGTGTTGAGGCGGCTCTGAATTATTTTAATGGTATTCAGGAGCTTACCCAAGCCTTCGAGCGCGAAGTACTCGCACTGCACCGGGATGATAACCGAGTGCGCCGCCGTGAGGGCATTCACCGTGATGAGGCCCAGCGAGGGCGAGCAGTCGATGATGATGAAGTCGTAGAGGTCGGCCAGCGGGCGCAGGGCCTCCTTCATTTTCTCCTCGCGGTTGGGCAGGTTTATCATCTCGACTTCGGCGCCCACCAGGTCAATGTGCGAGGGCATGAGGTCGAGGTGGGGTAGCACGTTGGTTTGCAAGATGATATCCTGCGGGTCGATGCCGTCCACCATGCATTCGTACACGCTGTTCTCGATGTCTTTGGGGTCAAAGCCCACGCCCGACGTCGCGTTGGCCTGCGGGTCGGCATCGACGAGCAGCGTCCGGTAGTCCAGCGCCGCCAGGGAGGCGGCCAGGTTAATGGCCGAGGTGGTTTTGCCGACGCCGCCCTTCTGGTTGGCTACCGCGATAATTTTGCCCATAACAACAAACGATATAACTTAGGAAACGCGCTGCGCGAAGGAATAAAGCCAGTCGGGACCGGCATCGTTCAATCTACAAAATAAGGCTAAAAAAAATGGATTAGCCAAGAAAGAACGTCATGCGGAGCTTGTCGAAGCATCTCGCAGGGGGTAGTAACCTCAATCCGTAGGAATTACTGCTCCACGCGAGATGCTTCGACTGGCTCAGCATGACGTTTTTTTGTGCCCAAGCACCGGGTTTAGGTGGCTTACAGCTCCACCGACTCGCTGATGCGCAGCAGGCGCAGGTTTTTGCCAGCGGCTTTAGCCTCGGCCAGCGCGGCGGCGTGGTCGATGGCGATGACCGGGAACGTGTCGTAGTGCATGCCGATAATCTCGGTGGTGCCTACCCACTCGGCGGCCACCAGCGCGTCGGTGACACCCATCGTATAGTTGTCGCCAATGGGCAGCAGGGCCACGTCCACTTTATGGCGGTCCTTGATGAGCTTGATATCGGAGGTCAGGGCCGTGTCGCCGGCGAAGTACAGCGTGCGGCTCTGGCCTTCGTTGGTCTTGATAACGAAGCCCATCGCCACGCCCGCGTAGGAGCCGTCGGGAAACGAGCTGCTGTGCGCCGCAGCCACGCAGTGCACCGTGCCGAAGGGCAGAATAACTTTGCCGCCCAGGTTGGTGCCAATTACGTCGAGGCCCTTGGCGCCGAAGTAGCCGGCGATTTCGGCGATGGCCAGAATCTTGGCACCCGTGCGCTGGGCAATGCTTTCAACGTCGGCAATGTGGTCGCCGTGGCCGTGCGAAACCAGGATGTAGTCGGCCTCAATGGCGTTGACATTGATGGCTTTGGCCAGCGGGTTGGGGCTGATGAACGGGTCGAACAGCACGCGCACGCCACCGATAGTGGCCAGAAACGACGCGTGGCCGAAATAGGTAAGCTGCATAAAAAGAGGGGGGTAGGGATAAGCGAAAAACGGGGCCAACGCGGCCCCTACCTTTGCAACCGACACCCCGAACCGATGTTTCTACCCGAATTGCGCACCCGTTGGCTTTCCTGGCTGGCAGCCGCGGCCAGTGCCGCGCTGCTGGCCGCCTGCTCGGGCGCCGGCCCCTCGGCGGCCGACGAGCGCCGGGTTTTCCGCTACAACCAGCCCGAGGCGCTCACCTCCCTCGACCCCGCCTTCGCCCGCAACCAGGCCAACGGCTGGGCCGTGGCGCAGCTCTACAACGGCCTGCTAGCGCTGGATTCGACCCTGCAACCCGCGCCCGCGCTGGCCCGCCGCTACCAGATTTCGCCCGATGGGCTGACGTACACGTTTGTATTGCGGCATGAGGTGTTTTTTCATGAGGATACGACTGTTTTTAGAGTCGCAAAAGGGGTAGATACACTTCAAGCTCAAGAGGAAGCGAGAATACACGACAGGCCGGTAGATTATCACATAGTAGAGTCTGTGGATGTTCCCACCCGCACCGTCACCGCTGCCGACTTTGTATACTCATTCAAGCGCCTGCTAGACGCCAAAACTGCCTCGCCGGGCGGCTGGATATTTCGAGGTAAAGTGCTGGAAGACAGCAAAGGCGACATCAGCGACACCTGCTTCGTGGCAGTGAATGACTCGACGCTGCGCATTCACCTGAAAGCGCCGTTTATTCCGTTTCTGAGCTTGCTCACGATGCCCTACACCTACGTGGTGCCGCACGAGGCGGTGGAGAAGTACGGCAAGGACTTTCGCGAGCATCCGGTGGGTACCGGGCCGTTCCAGTTCAAAGTCTGGGACGAGGGCAATGTGCTGCTCTACCACCGCAACCCAAACTATTGGCGCAAAGACCAGCAGGGCCGCACGCTGCCGTATCTGGATGCCGTGGCCATCAGCTTCATCGCCGACCGCAAAACGGAGTTTCTCACCTTCTTACAAGGCAAGCTCGATTTTCTGAGCGGCATCCGTGAAGGCTCGCGCGACCTGATTCTAAATCCCGACGGCTCGGTACGGGCCGATTTTAAGGGCCGCTTTAACCTCCAGAAAGCGCCCTACCTCAACACCGAATACCTGGGCTTTCAGCTCGATAGCACTAAGCTTACTGGCGAGCAGGCGCGGCAGGGCCGGGCCCTGCGCGACCGGCGCGTGCGCCAGGCCCTGAGCTACGCCATCAACCGGCCCGAGATGCTGGCCTACGTACTCAACCACGTGGGGCGGCCGGGTGTATCGGGCTTCGTGCCAGCGGCCCTACCCTCCTTTTCGGCGGCCAAGGTGCCCGGCTACACCTTTCAGCCCAGCAAGGCGCGGGCGCTGCTGGCGGCGGCCGGCTACGGTCCCCGCCGGCCCTTGCAGCTGCGCCTGAGCACCGTGGCCGAGCGCAAGGCCGTGGCCGAATACCTGCAAAAAAACTGGGCCGACGTTGGCGTGCAGGTCCAGATTGACATCAACCAGTCGGCCGCCCAGCAGGAGCTGGTGGATAATGGCCGCACCGCGTTCTTCAGCAAGAGCTGGCTCGGCGACTACCCCGACGCGGAGAACTACCTGGCTCTGTTCTACTCGCCCAACTTCAGCCCCGCCGGCCCCGACAAAACGCACTATAAGTCAGCCGAGTACGACCAGCTTTACCAGCAGGCCATCCGCGAGCAGGACGCCGCCCGGCGTACGGCGCTCTACCAGGCCATGGACCGCCTGGTGGTGCGCGACCAGCCCGTTATCTCGCTCTACTACGACGAGCTAATCCGCCTCACCCAGCGCAACGTGCGCGGCCTCACGCCCAACCCCATGAACCAGCTGCTACTGGAGCAAGTGCGGAAGGAGTAGCTACTTATCGACCCCGATGCCCGCCAGCGGGTCAAGCTGCCCCTTGAGGTACGTGATGTAGCCCTGCAAGCCGGCCGGAATCCCTTCCTCCGCAAAGACGCTTTTGGCGGGCTGCCCGGCCGGGTGCACGGTAATAATCGTGGCTGGCAGGTCGGAGGTATTGCGCGAGTACCGCTCCTCCAGCTGGCTGAAGTTGATGCGCTGGGCCGCGGCCAGCATGTCGGCCACCGTAGCGGGGGGTAGGCGCAGGGTGTGCTTGCCCAGCACCGGTACGAAGCGCTGCCCCTCGTACTCAACCCGCCCATCGGCAAAGACCGTGGCCGTGTAGGCCGGGCACGTGCCGTAGCACGGCGTGCGCTGAAACACCAGCACCGGCCCGGCCTGCGCCGAGGGGGTAGGGGCCGGGCCGGAGGCGCTTTGCTGAGGCATTTTTTGGTGGGCGCAGGCGGGTACTGTGAGCGAAAAAAGGAGGAGCCAGAAGAGGGGGCGCATAGCAACAAGGATTGATGGAAGGATAGCTACCAAACGAAAACCAGGCCACTGCCGGCCACAAAAAAGGCGTTCGGCGGTGCCAGAGCACTACCGAACGCCTTCTTCAAACGTTACGCGGAGCTACGCCTACCCCTTCTTTTTTCCTTGGGCGTCGCGCTCCTGCGCGGTTTTCATGGCTTCGGCCAGGCGCGCCTGGAAGCCGCCGGGCTTCTTGTCCTTGTTCTTCACCTTGTTGGCTTCGAGCTGCGCCCGAATCTTGGTGTCGTTCACAAACGAGCGGGTGAGCGCCTGCTGGCCCAGCGTTACGACGTTGGAAACCAGGTAGTACCAGGTGAGGCCGGCGGCGAAGCTGTTCAGCACGAAGAAGAACACTAGCGGCATGAGGTAGCTGTAGAACTTCATCGGGCCCTGCATGGCAGCCGTGTTCATCTGGTTGCTCTGGTAGGTCATGAAGAGCGTCGAAATCGTCATCAGCACCGTGAACAGGCTGATGTGGCTGCCCAGATACGGCAGCGTAAACGGCAGGTGAATCGGGCTGTCGAAGGTGCTCAAGTCGCTGGCCCACAGAAAAGGCTGTTGGCGCAGCTCAATCGCGTTGGGGAAAAACTGGAACATCGCGAACAGAATCGGTAGCGTGAGCAGCGTGGGCACGCAGCCGCTGAGCGGCGACACCCCAAACTGGTTGTAGAGCTTCATCGTCTCCTGCTGGGTCTTCACCTGGTCGTCGCCGTGCTTGGCCTTAATCTCGTCGAGCTCGGGCTTCAGCACTTTCATGCGGGCCTGGCTCTCATAGGTCTTATAAGTCAAAGGCCACGTTACGAGCTTGATAAGCACCACCAGCAGCAAAATAATGATGCCGTAGGAGCTGATGTACTGCTGCAAAAAGCTGAATACTGGGATGATAACGTAGCGGTTAACATACCGAAAAATACCCCAGCCCAGGTACACGTTGCGGTCAAAATTGGGCGCCACGCTCTTGAGCAGGCTGAACTGGTTGGGCCCGAAAAAGAAACGGTACTGGCCGCCGGCCGCGCTCGTCACGTCGGCCACCGGCAGGGCCAGCGTGGTGCTCAGCGTCTTGATAAACGTGGAGTCGGCCAGGTCCACCGTCGAGTTGAACGTGCCGCTGGCGAAGGGCTGCGAATCGGCCACGAGGCCCGCGATGAAAAAGTCGTGCTTATCAGCGGCCCACTTGAGGGGGGTAGCGATTTTCATCTCCTCCGGCTTCTCGCTGGCCTCGGCCAACGAGCCGGGGTCGTCGCTGGCCAGGTAGTGGTTGATTGTGGTGTGGTTGCGGTTCTGCTTGAGGTCCTGCTCGGTCTGGCGCACGTTGTCC
Organism: uncultured Rhodanobacter sp.; assembly: GCA_964657755.1. Lineage (GTDB taxonomy): Bacteria > Bacteroidota > Bacteroidia > Cytophagales > Hymenobacteraceae > Hymenobacter. Next base: position 45,613 of record CAZZWL010000011.1, on the reverse strand, counting down.
ACAAACGAGAACGTGAGCGGCTCCTGCGCCACGGCCACGCCGCTGAGCTTCAGGTTATACTTCACCTCGTAGCCGCTCTTGGGCAGGGTGTAGGTCTGTGTCACGGTGCCGCCGCCCACGGGCGCCGCGAAGGCCAGCTGCTGCCCGCCGTCGGCGGTGGGGGTAGGGCCGCTGGTCTGAAAATTCAGCGTCCCAAAATCCACCGTTTTGCCATCCAGCGTGCGCAGCTTGGTGTTGTAGCGTGCGCTCTGAGCATCAAATAAATTCAGCGGCTTGCCGAAAAACGTCTTGTAGCCGTTGAGGCGCACGGCGGCCACGCGGCCACCCTGGGTCGAAAACGTGAGCGTCAGCTCGGGGTTCTTCACCTCGATGCTGCGCACCGGGCCAGCGGCCGAGTCCAGCTTGGCTTCGGGTGCCAGGGAGGGGGTAGGGGCCGCGGCTTTGGGGGCGGCGGCCGTGGTAGTAGCCTGGTTCTTATTTTGTTCTGCCTCCTTTTTGGGCGAGAAGAAAAACAAGTACACCAGGAGCAAGGCCGAAATTAGGAAAAGGCCAGTCGCTTGGTTGCGGTCCATTTACAGTAAAAAAAATACGAAGGGCAAAGGTACGGCCGGGCGGGGTAGGGGCCGGGCTACTATTTACAACAAAAAAGAACGTCATGCTGAACGTAGTGAAGCATCTCGCTCGCCTCGTTGGGACTACTACCCCTAGCGGCGCGAGTGAGATGCTTCACTACGTTCAGCATGACGTTCTATCGGAGATTTTACTTCGGCATTACAGTCCCTTCTTGCGCTGAATCGCGGCCCGCACAAAGCGCACGAACAGCGGGTGCGGGTTTTCGACGGTGCTCTTAAGCTCGGGGTGAAACTGCCCGGCCACGAACCACGGGTGCACCGTTTTGGGCAGTTCAATCACCTCCACCAGGCCCGTGGCGGGGTTAGTGCCCGAGGCCGACATGCCCGCCTCCTCAAAGCGCGCTAGGTACTCATTATTAAACTCATAGCGGTGGCGGTGGCGCTCGCTGATGGTGTTGCGGCCGTAGGCCTTAGCCGCGCGCGAGCCGCGCTTCAGCTCGCAGGTGTAGGCGCCCAGGCGCATGGTGCCACCCTTCTGGGTGATGTCCTTTTGGTCAGACATGAGGGCGATAACTGGGTCGGGCGTGAGCGGGTCCATCTCGGTCGAGCTGGCCTGGGGTAGGCCCAGCACGTGGCGCGCATACTCCACCACGGCCACCTGCATGCCCAGGCAAATGCCGAAAAACGGGATATTATTCTCCCGCACGTAGCGCACGGCGGCCACCTTGCCCTCAAAGCCGCGCTCGCCAAAACCGGGCGCCACCAGCACGCCATCCACGCCTTCGAGCTGCTGCACGGCGTTTTCGGGCGTCAAGTGCTCGCTCTGAATGCTGCGCACCCGCACCTTACACTCATTGAAGGCCCCAGCGTGGATAAACGACTCAATAATAGACTTGTAGGCGTCGGGCAGCTCCACGTATTTGCCCACCAGCGCGATGGTCACTTCCTCGGTCGGGTTCTTGAGGCGGCCCAAAAATTCTTTCCAGTTTTCCAGCTCCGGGGCGTGGCCGCCGTTAAGGCGCAGCTTGGCGATAACGCGGGCATCGAGCTCCTCTTTCAGCATGAGCAGCGGCACCGAGTAGATGGTATCGGCGTCGAGGCTCTCGATAACGGAGTTGATTTTGACGTTGCAAAACAGCGCGATTTTGCGCCGCATCTCGGCCGGAATCGGGTGCTCGGAGCGGCACACCAGAATGTCAGGCTGCAGGCCCGCCTCGCGCAAGTCCCTGACGGAGTGCTGGGTTGGCTTGGTCTTGAGCTCGCCGGCCGCCGCCAGGTAGGGTAGCAGCGTGAGGTGAATCACGAGCGAGTCGTGGGGCGGCAGCTCCCAGCGCAGCTGGCGCACGGCCTCCACAAAGGGCAGACTCTCAATGTCGCCGATGCAGCCACCGATTTCGGTTATCACCACGTCAAATTCGCCTCCCTGGCCCAGCAGCAGCATGCGGCGCTTTATCTCGTCGGTGATGTGGGGCACCACCTGCACGGTTTTGCCGAGGAAGGCCCCCTCGCGCTCGCGCCGAATCACGGTGTCGTAGATGCGGCCGGTGGTCACGTTGTTGGCCTGCGAGGTGGGCGTGTTCAGGAAGCGCTCGTAGTGGCCCAGGTCGAGGTCGGTTTCGGCCCCGTCGTTGGTCACGTAACATTCGCCGTGCTCATAGGGGTTGAGCGTACCGGGGTCGATGTTGATGTACGGGTCGAATTTTTGAATCGTAACTCGGAACCCCCTGGCCTGCAAGAGCTTGGCCAGGGAGGCGGAAATTATTCCTTTACCGAGTGAAGAGGTGACGCCGCCGGTAACGAAGATATACTTCGCGGCCGACGCGCTGGGGGAGGTGGAGCGTTCGGGCATGACGGGGGTCAAAGTTACGGCGTGGCCAGCCGCTAGCAGCCCAGCCTACGCCGGCCAGGCCGGGTAGGGAGCGGCTAATTTTGCTTCCGGCCGTACTATTTAAGCCACCAGCCCAGTTAAGTTAGCTACCTATGAAGCATCTCCGAAAAAAAAATCCTGGTCGCCGTTTGCCAGCCTGGAGCCTGCTGCTGGCCGGTCTATTGCTGCTTTTGAGGGGGGTAGGGCACGCCCAGACCACGGCGGCCGTGCTGCGCAAGGACCTGAAAAAAGACTTCGGCGCCGTGGGCGACGGCCGCACCAACGACCAGGTGGCATTCGAAAAAGCCGCCGATTTTTTTAACAAGCGCGCCCAAACGCCCGCCGGCACCGCCCCCGCCGTGCTCACCATCCCGAAGGGCGTGTACCTGGTGGGCCAGCAGGATGCGGCGGGCAAAGGCCGCGACGTGCTGCACCTGGTAGGCTGCCGCAACCTCACTATTCAGGGGGCCGACAGCGCCAGCACCGAAATCCGGTACGCGCCCGGCCTGCGCTACGGTTCCTTTGACCCGGCCACCAAGAAGCCCTTCGAAGCGCCGGCCGCTTTCTTCACCGACCCCAACTACGCCGCCATCGTCGGCACGTGCATCGCGCTGCAAAACTGCGAGAATGTGGCCGTAACCGGCCTGGCGATTAACGGTAACAGCGACAAAGCCCTGGTGGGTGGGCATTGGGGCGATACGGGCATTCAGCTCAACTACGACGGTATTTTCGTGGGAGAGTCGCGCCGCATCACGCTGCGCGCGTTGGCGCTGCACCACTTCGGCCGCGATGGCATTCAGGTGCTCAACCACCTGGCTAAGCGCCTGGGCGACCCGCTGACCGAAAACATTGCGCTCGAAAACCTGACCTGCCGCTACAACGGCCGCCAGGGCCTGTCGGTGACGGGCGTTAATGGCCTGCGCACTACCAACTGCGATTTCAGCCACACCGGCCGGGTCGTTATACCCTCGCTGGGCAGGGCGCTGTTCTCAAACCCCGGCGCCGGGGTAGACCTGGAGCCCGAAAATGGCTTTGTGCAGAATGTGCGCTTCGATAACTGCCGCCTGGTAGACAACGCGGGCCAGGGCTTGGTGTCGGACCGGCCCGGCAACGGCAAGACAACCCAAAACATTGTGGTGAATAATAGTCTGATTTGGGGTGCTACCAACTGGTCGGTCTGGGTCACGCAGCCCGATTTCCTGTTTACCAACTGCCGCATCTATGGCGCTTTCGTGCACGGCTGCCGGGCCGACAATGCCGCCGAGGCCACGCGCTTCGTGGGTTGCACCTTCGAAGACAAGCCCTACCACGGTCAAACGGCCTACGGGTCGTTCCTGCTGCATTCTGATGGGGCAGCCCGCTACATGAGCTTCACCGACTGCCGCTTCGTGGGCACGCACAATTACCTCATCTGGGCGATTGTGAGTGCTCCCCCCACGGGCGGTGGTCCCGACACGGCCAGCTTTTTTCACCTGCGGCGCTGCACGTTTCTCTACGACTATACCCAGCCCACGCAGGGCTCTTACAATAACCTGCAAGGGGCCGTGTTCAGCGGCACTACCGTGTTTCGCGATGGCCCGCACCGCACCAGCCAGCAGCCAACCAATGTGACGCTGGGCAACGGGGGCGCACCGCAGTCGACGGTGGTGCGGGCGCCCGGCAGCTTGCAGCTGCTGGCTACCAATTGCGTGCATAGCGTGGTGACTGGCCTCGACATTGGCCGCAACCCGGCCCGCACCCGCGATTCGGCCAGTGTAGTAGTGGGCGCGGCGAATACGCTGGTACTGAATTCGCCAATCTGGCAGCCTTCGGAGCTATACGTTGGCCCTACCTCACGGCTGGTAATCAGGAAGGGCGGCGCGCTGGAAATGGCCAGCGGCTCCAAGCTGGTTGTTGCCGGGCAGCTGCTGGTAGAGGATGGCGGCTACTTCTTCGTTGACCCCGCGGCGCAGGTAACCACCGTGGGCCGGGGCAGGCTGCGCCTGAGTGCTAAAGCGATAAAGGGCAGAAGGCCGGCGATAAATTGACGCGTGTAAAAGCCTCCCGTGCCGCCCTACCCCCCGCCAGCGAGCCGGGGCCCGGCGGCAATTATTCCTGCTGTTCAACACCCTGGTTTTCAGGCCGGACGTAGTAATTAAGGGCTAGGGTAGCGGCACGCAGCGGAAACCACGGGCTATTGGCTATCACCAGGATTTATCGGTAGTTTTTGCCAGCTGCGTATCGGCTAGCCCCAGGCTTTGGCGCAATTGAAAATCAGTCACGTTCTTCAGGGTCAGCACCTTGCCCGCAGTTGATTTTTGGGCCGTGACGTTGCGCAGCGTGAGGCCCTGCACATCATCGGCCACGAAGGCCGGGCGGGCTTCCGGGCTCAGGTAGCGTACGTCTACCTCGCTCAATTCCACCTGCTTAGCGTGGCGAATGTAGAAGCCGTAGGCTGATACGGGCCCCAACATCGACGGCTCGGGGTAACTTTTGCCGGCTTCGGGTACGGTGCGGGCCGCCTGCGCGGCGGTGCCGCCGCCCTTGTAGTAAATGCGGATGTTGCTGAGCCGCACGTCTTCGATGGGGTGGCCGGGCACGCCCGTGATGATGGACGCGAAGTCGGGGTCGGCATTATACACCACCAGGTTGCTGATGCTCACGCGGCGCAGCGCCCCTACCGGCGTGCCGGCCGGCCCGCGCATGCGCTCGCCTAGGTACAGGAAAATGGGCGAGTTTACCACGTCGCGCATCGTGATGTTGCTGATGCTCACGTCTTCCAGCAAGCCGCCGTCCACGGTTTCGAGGGCCAGGCCGCGGCAGTAGTCAAACACGCAGTTGGCGATGGCGATGTTCTTGAAGCCGCCGTTCGACTCGGTGCCAAACTTGATGCGGCCCGTGGGGTGCAGCTTATACTCGGGGTTGCTGGTGCGCCGGAAGGTGCCGTCGAGCAGCGTGCCTTCGTCGTAGCCACTCACCTGGCAGTTGGTGATGGTCACGTTTTCGGTGGCCCGCGCCTCGTTCAGGCCGAAGGAGCTTTTGAGGCAAATACCGTCGTCGTAGGGCGAATTCACCAGGCAGTTCGACACGCGCACGTTGCGGCAGGCGTCGATGTCCATGCCGTCGCGGTTGGTATCAATCTTCAGGTTGTCAAGGGTTAAGTTATCCACGCCCGTGGCCAGGATGGCAAACCAGCCGCCGTGCTGCAAGGTCACGTCGCGGATAATGACGTTGCGGCAGCGCAGCAGGCTGATGGCCTTGTTGGCCAGCTTGGCATCCTTGGCGTAGTCTTTCAGCAGGCCCTTACCCCATATTTTGCCGGGCCCCAGGATGGAGATATCGTGCAGGTTCTCACCCCAAATCAGGCCGTCGTGCCAGTGGCTATGGCCCGAATCCTGGAAGGTGGTATTGGCCGACGGCTCGGCCTGGTCGTAGGCCGTGGCCGGGTTGTCGGTAGTGGCGATGATGGTGGCGCCCTGTTCCAGGTAGAGCGAGATGTTGCTTTTTAGCCGGATGGACCCCGAGAGGTAGTCGCCCGCCGGCAGGTACACCTGGCCGCCGCCCGCCTGCGCCGCCGCCTCAATAGCCTTGTTGATGGCCCCGGAATCCAGCGCCCGGCCGTCGCCCACGGCCCCGTAAGTGCGGATGTTGTAGACGGCAGAGGCCGTCGGGGACTGGGCCGCCGCCCAGACCGGCAGCAAGAGCGCCGCCAGCGCCAGCCGCGGGAGTAGGGAGGAAAACATGGGGGTAGGAAAAAGAGAATGAGGCCGAAAAGTAGCCCCCGGCCCCTGGCTTTGCCGTGCGAACCCCCGAACTGATAAGAATCAGCTCGTTTCGTACCAACCAGCGCCACCGCCGCTACACCAGCAGGCTCAGGAAATCCTGCTGGCCATTGAGGTACTCAAACCCAAAGCCTTCCTCCGCCATGCGCGCCTTGATGCCCTCCACATCGTGCGGGTTGCTGACCTCGACGCCAATGAAAACGGGGCCTTTTTCCTTGTTGTTCTTCTTAATGTATTGAAATTGAATGATATCAGTACCCTCGGTCAGCACGTTGTTCACGAAGCGGCGCAGCGCGCCGGGGGCCTGGTTGAAGGTCACCATAAAGTAGTGCTTGAGGCCCTGGTGGCGCTGGGCGCGCTCCTTGATGTCCTCCATACGGGTGATGTCGTTGTTGGAGCCGCTCACGATGCACACCACCGTTTTACCCTTGATTTGGTCGGCATAGGCGTGCAGGGCCGAGATGGCGAGCGTGCCAGCCGGCTCCAGCACCATGCCTTCCTCGTTGTACATCTTCAGCAAGTCCTCGCACACCTGGCCCTCGGGCACGAGGTGCACCTCATCGAGTAAAGCCTGGCAAATCCCGAAGTTGAGCTCGCCGGGGCACTTCACGGCCGCGCCATCCACGAAGGTGTCGAGGCTGGCCAGCGCCTGCCGCCGCCCGGCCCGGATGGCGTCGTGCATACTCGGGGCGCCCAGTGGCTGCACGCCAATGAGCCTGGTTTCGGGGCTCAACTGCCGAAACACGCTCGACAAGCCCGAGGCCAGTCCGCCGCCGCCGATGGGCATAAAGCAAAAGTCAATCGGCTTATTATGAGTTGATTTCAAAATTTCCAACCCTACTGTGGCCTGCCCCTCCACAATCGCCAAATCATCAAACGGGTGCACGAAGGTGCTGCCCCGCGCGTCGCAAAAGGCCTGCGCCGCGTGGTAGCAGTCATCAAACGTGCGGCCGGTTAGGTGCACCGTTACCATGTCTTTGCCGAAGAGGCGCACCTTGTCCACCTTCTGGGCGGGCGTTTGGGCGGGCATGAAAATGTCGCCCTGCAAGCCCAGCAGTTGGCAGGCGTAGGCCACACCCTGGGCGTGGTTGCCAGCGCTGGCACACACTATCTGGCGGCTGGGCACGGTTATCGGCAGCGTCGAAATCTTGTTATAAGCCCCCCTGATTTTGTAAGAACGCACCACCTGCAAGTCCTCGCGCTTGAGCAAAATTGTTGCGTCGTAGGTGCGCGACAGCCCCAGGTTCAGCATCAGGGGCGTCTTGGTAATCACGCCTTTGAGGCGGCGCGCGGCGGCCTCCACATTTTCCAGAGTTACGGCGGTGGCCGCCGGGGCTAGCAGGTCGGGCATGGGGTAGGGGGCTGGTTCTGAGTCAGTACAGGAAAAAAAGAACGTCATGCTGAGCTTGTCGAAGCATCTCTACCGCCTCGTTGGATTAGTAACCCTAGCGGCGTGGTAGAGATGCTTCGACAGGCTCAG
>CAZZWL010000011.1:15037-37923 GCA_964657755.1 uncultured Rhodanobacter sp. | reverse complement strand
GACGGCCTGTTGTAATTGGTAACAGAAGGCGCTTACGCCTCCACGCTGGCGGTGCTGCGCGAGCGCAGCTCGCGTACTTGCGCGCCGGTAGCCCACAGCTCCGACTCGCGTACTTCCTTCAGCTCCGCTTCCAGCTCGGCGCGGTAATTAGGCGTACTGCCGCGCTCGATGGTGCGGCGGGCTTCCTCGCCGCTGGCCACGCTGTCGTACAGGTCGTTGAGCACGGGTAGGGTGGCGTCGCGGAACTTACCTTTCCAGTCGAGGGCGCCGCGCTGAGCGGTTACCGAGCAGTTGGCAAACATCCAGTCCATGCCGTTTTCGCCCACCAGCGGCACGAGGCTCTGGGTCAGCTCTTCCACGGTCTCGTTGAAGGCCTCCGAGGGCGAGTGTCCACGCTGGCGCAGCACCTGGTACTGGGCCTCGATGATGCCGGCCAGGGCCCCCATCAGCACGCCGCGCTCACCGGTGAGGTCGGAGTACACTTCCTTCTTGAAGTCGGTTTCGAACAGGTAGCCTGAGCCCACGCCGATGCCCATCGAAATGGCCTTTTCCCAAGCTTTCCCCGTGGCATCCTGGAACACGGCGAACGACGAGTTCAGCCCGCCGCCGGCCACGAACAAGCGGCGTAGGCTGGTGCCGCTGCCCTTGGGCGCCACCAAAATCACGTCGATGTCCTTGGCGGGGACGATGTTGGTCTGGTCATTAAACGTGATGCCGAAGCCGTGCGAGAAGTACAGCGTCTTGCCCGGCGTGAGGTATTTCTGAAGTGTGGGCCACAGCGCAATCTGCCCCGCGTCGCTCAGCAAATTGCAGATAATGGTGCCCTTGTCAGCCGCTTCCTCGATGCTGAACAGCGACTCGCCCGGCACCCAGCCATCCTTCAGGGCGCGCTCCCACGAGGGCGTGCCTTCGCGCTGGCCCACGATGACGTGAAAGCCGTTGTCGCGCATGTTCAGCGCCTGGCCGGGGCCCTGCACGCCGTAGCCAATCACGGCAATGGTGTCGTCTTTCAGAAAGTCAAGTGCCTTTTGCAGCGGAAATTCGTCGCGGGTAATCACGGTTTCGGGTACGCCGCCGAAGTGAATAGTAGCCATGTTTTGAGGGTTGGTTGTGCAGCCCCACCCCCCCGGCCCCCTCCCCTGCGGGAGAGGGGGAGCCTGACGGAAATAAGGTGCTGATTGAAAGAGATTTATGAAATTATTGATTGGAAAATCGTCTGGCTTCCCTCCCCCGCAGGGGAGGGGTAGGGGGTGGGGCTACTACATCGTGAAGACCTGCTCGCGGTCGTTCAAAAACTCGTTCTCGGCCACGTCTTCGCTCGGCTCGCGCTGCTCAAACTCGCGCAGCTTGTGGTGAAAACCGTCGCTGGCCTTGATGATGGCAATGCGCGCCGAACGCACAAACTCAATCAGCCCGTAAGGCTGCAAAGCCTTAATCAGGTTGTCGGTTTCCTCGCGGTGGCCGGTGGTTTCAAACACCGTGTAGTCCTTGCGGATAACCACAGCGCGGGCCCCATTTTCGCGCAATAGGCGCTCCACGAGCACTTTTTCGGCAATCACGTCGGTGGGCACTTTATAGAGCGCCATCTCCTGCCAAATCACGTCGGCGTTGGTGTTGAAATACACTTTCAGCACCTCCACCTGCTTCTCGATTTGCTTGGCCAGCTTCTCCACCACCTCCTCCGTTTCCACAATCACGATGTTGAAGCGGTGGATGCCCTCAATCTCAGAAGGCGACACGTTGAGGCTCTCAATATTGATTTTGCGGCGCGAAAAAATGATGGCAATGCGGTTGAGCAGGCCCACCTGGTTTTCGGTGTACGCGGTGATGTTGTATTCCTGGCGGTCCATCTTTTGAGTAATTAAATCGTTTGTCATTGCGAGCGCAACGCAGTGGAGCGCGGCAATCTTTCCTGCACGTTTGGGTTAGTAATCAAATGAAAGCGAGCTGCCAAGGAAAGATTGCCGCGCTCCACTGCGTTGCGCTCGCAATGACAGACGGGGCCGTTTATTTCAGCCGGATTTCCGCCACGCTGCACCCCTGCGGCACCATCGGGAAGATGTTGTTCTCCTTGGTTACCATCACTTCCAGCAAAAACGACCCCGGATGCGCCAGCATCCGCTCCAGCGCCGGGCGCAACTCGGTGCGAGCATCCACGCGCTGACCAGCGATGCGGTAGCCTGCCGCTACGGCCACAAAATCAGGACTTTGGATATCCACAAACGAGTAGCGGCGCTGGTGAAACAGCTCCTGCCACTGCCGCACCATGCCCAAAAACTGGTTGTTGAGAATGATGATTTTCACGTCCACGCCCGTTTGCATGATGGTGCCCAGCTCCTGAATCGTCATCTGAAAGCCACCGTCGCCAATGACGGCCACCACCGGCCGGTGCGGGGCCCCGAATTTGGCCCCGATGGCCGCCGGCAGCGCAAAGCCCATGGTGCCCAGCCCGCCGCTCGTGACGTGGCTGCGCGACTGGTTTTGCAGCGCGTAGCGGCAGGCCACCATCTGGTGCTGCCCTACGTCGGACACGATAACCGCCTCACCACCAGTAATCTCGTTAAGCTGCTGCATTACCTCACCCATTGTCAGCTCCTCCGAAGTCGGGAACAGCTCCTCCCGAATCACGGCGTCCACTTCCTGCGCCATGTGGTCGTTGAAGCGGGCCAGCCACTCGGGGTGCGCTTTGCGCTCGACCAGCGCCGTGAGCAGGGGTAGGGTTTCCTTGCAGTCGCCCCACACCGGCACGGCGGTGGTTACGTTTTTGCCGATTTCGGTGGGGTCGATGTCGAGGTGGATGATTTGGGCCTGCTTGGCGTACTTGTCGAGGCGGCCGGTCACCCGGTCGTCGAAACGCATCCCAATGGCAATCAGCACGTCGCACTCGTTGGTGAGCACGTTGGGGCCGTAGTTGCCGTGCATGCCCAGCATGCCCACGTTCAGCGGGTGGCCAGTGGCCAGGGCCCCCACGCCCAGGATGGTCCAGGCCGCCGGAATGCCGCTTTTCTCCACAAATTCCTGGAATTCGCGCTCGGCCTCACCCAGCACCACGCCCTGGCCCCAGAGAATAAACGGCCGCTTAGCACTGTTAATCAGCGCCGCCGCCTGCTCCACGTACTCGTGGCGCACCACCGGCGCGGGCCGGTAGCTCCGAATGTGAGTGCACGGCGCGTAGGCCGGCGCGTCGAACGTCTGCATCTGCGCGTTCTTGGTGATGTCCACCAGCACGGGGCCCGGCCGGCCGCTGCGCGCAATGTAAAAGGCCTTGGCCAGCGCCTCGGGTATCTCTTCGGCCCTGGTTACCTGGTAGTTCCACTTCGTAACGGGCGTCGTGATGTTGATTATATCCGTCTCCTGAAACGCATCGGTGCCCAGCAAGTGCGCAAACACCTGCCCCGTAATGCACACCAGCGGCGTGCTGTCAATGAGCGCATCGGCCAGCCCGGTCACGAGGTTGGTAGCGCCCGGCCCGCTCGTGGCCAGCGCCACGCCCACCCGGCCCGAGCTGCGCGCATAGCCCTGCGCCGCGTGAATGCCGCCCTGCTCGTGGCGCACCAGCACGTGGTTGAGCTGGTCCTTGAAATCGTAGAGCGCGTCGTAAATCGGGATGATGGCCCCGCCGGGGTAGCCAAAAATCGTGTCCACGCCCTCGGCCACCAGGGCTTGCAGCGTGGCTACCGCGCCCGTCTGGGTCGTAGTGGCAGGGGCGGCGGCCGGACTAGCGGCGGGCGGGGCTAAGGTCTGCGGGGGCATAATCTTCTTCTAATAAGTCAGTGATACAGCCGAGGCTGGCGTCGCTCACGGTGCGGATGTACTTGAGCAGCACACCCTGGCGCACGGGCAGCGGCGGGCGGCGCCAGGCGGCGCGGCGGGCGGCCAGTTCCTCGTCGCTGAGCTGCACGTCAATGGTATTAGTACCAGCGTCGAGGATAATCCAGTCGCCATCCTGCACCAGGGCTAGGCCGCCGCCGTCGTAAGCCTCGGGGCAGATGTGGCCGATGACAAAGCCGTGCGTGCCGCCCGAAAAGCGCCCGTCCGTTATCAGCGCCACCTTATCGCCCAGGCCCGCGCCCATGATGGCCGAGGTTGGCTTGAGCATTTCGGGCATGCCCGGCCCGCCCTTGGGCCCCACGTAGCGAATCACGACCACCTGCCCGGCCTCGATTTTGTGGTCGATAATGCCTTGGTTTAGCTCCTCTTCCGAGTTGAAGACGATGGCCGGTCCCTCAAACCGCAGGCCTTCCTTGCCGGTAATTTTTGCTACCCCCCCTTTAGTGGCCAGGTTGCCGTAGAGCATCTGAATGTGCCCATCGGCCTTGATGGGATTGCTCAGCGGGCGCAGCAAATCTTGCTCTGCGCCGAGCGGTTTTACGTCGGCCAGATTTGCGGCCAGCGTGCGGCCGGTCACGGTTATCAGGTCGCCGTTGAGCATGCCGTAGTCGAGCAGCGTGCGCTGCACGGCGGGCACACCCCCGATTTTCGACAAATCCTCCATCAGATACCGGCCGCTGGGCTTGAGGTCGGCCAGCACCGGCACGCGGTTGCTCACGGCCTGAAAGTCGTCCATCGTCAGCTTCACGCCGGCCGCGTGGGCAATGGCGATGAGGTGCAGCACGGCATTGGTCGAGCCGCCGAGCACCGTTATCATCACCATCGCATTCTCAAATGCCTCACGGGTAAGGATGTCGCGAGGTTTAAGGTCCAGCTCCAGCAGGCGGCGCAGGTAGGCCCCGGCATCGAGGCACTCCTGCACCTTAGCGGCGCTCTCGGCCGGCAGCGACGACGACGCGGGCACGCTCATGCCCAGCGTTTCGATGGCCGCTGCCATCGTGTTGGCCGTGTACATGCCGCCGCACGCGCCTGGGCCGGGGCAGGCATTGTGAATGATGCCCTGGTAGTCTTCCTCCGAAATCTGGCCGTTAACCTTCTTGCCGTAAGCCTCAAAGCACGACACAATGTTGAGCTGCTGCCCCTTAAACTCGCCGCCCCGGATGGTGCCGCCGTACACCATCAGCGACGGCCGGTTGAGGCGCGCCATCGCGATGAGGGCCCCCGGCATATTCTTGTCGCAGCCCACCACCGTGGCCAGCGCGTCGTAGTAGTGGGCCCCCGCCATCGCCTCAATCGAGTCGGCGATTATCTCTCTCGAAACCAGCGAGAAGCGCATCCCCGCGTTGCCATTGGTGATGCCGTCGCTCACGCCAATCGTGTTGAAGCGCAGCCCTACCAGGCCCTGGGCGGCCACGCCGCGCTTCACCTCGTCGGCCAGACCGTTGAGGTGCATGTTGCAGGTGTTGCCCTCAAAGCCCGTGGAGCAGATGCCCACGAACGGCTTGCGCAAATCCGCGTCCGACAAGCCCGCCCCGATGAGCATGGCCTGCGAGGCCGGCAAGCTGTCGTCTTGGGTGTAGATGCGGCTGTATTTATTGAGCGTCATGTAGTTATGCTACTTATGCTTGATTGGAATCGTCTGTCATTGCGAGCGTAGCAAAGCGGAGCGCGGCAATCGCACCCGAACGACACCCGAACGAATCGTTCGGGTGCGATTGCCGCGCTCCGTTTTGCTACGCTCGCAATGACAGACGTTTGTAGGTGGATGGGTCTAAATAATCGTGCTCACGCCCACCGCGATGTTGTGGGCGTTCCACTGCTGCTCGTTCGAGTCGGCAATCCAGAAGGCCACATAGCTGCCCACCTGCTCGGTGGTGTAGGGCGCGGTGGGATTTAGCTCCGGGGTTAAGATGTTGTTGGTCAACGCTTCATCAACCGCCTCGCGCACCAGTTCCGCCTCGGTCGTCAGCCCTAGGTGGTCGAGCAGCATGGCGGCCGAGAGGATGGCGGCCAGCGGGTTGGCGATGCCCTTGCCCTTGGCCTGGGGGTAGGAGCCGTGGATGGGCTCAAACACCGCCACCGCCGCGCCCACCGAAGCTGAGGGCAGCAGCCCCATCGAGCCGGCAATGACCGAAGCCTCGTCCGAAATAATGTCGCCGAACATGTTCTCGGTCAGCACCACATCAAACTGACGGGGGTTGGTGATAATCTGCATCGCGGCGTTGTCCACGAACAGGTAATCGACCGTCACGTCGGGGTATTGGGGGGCAATTTCGCGCACCACTTCGCGCCACAAGCGCGAGGTTTCCAATACGTTAGCTTTATCAACCAGCGTGAGGTGCTGGCGGCGGCCGGCGGCCGACTGAAACGCCAGGTGGGCGATGCGCTCAATCTCGGGGCGCGAGTAGGTGCAGTTATCGTAGGCCGTGCCATCGGCCGTGCGGCCCTTTTCGCCGAAGTAGATGCCGCCCGTCAGCTCCCGGAAAATCACCATGTCGGTGCCTTCGATGCGGTCCGATTTAAGGGGCGAATGCTTGAGCAGCGCGTTGTAGGCTGTAACGGGGCGGATGTTGGCAAACAAGCCCAACTCCTTGCGCATGCGCAGCAGGCCCTGCTCGGGGCGCACTTTGGCGGTGGGGTCGTTGTCGTACTTCGGGTCGCCGATGGCCCCGAACAGCACCGCGTCGGCGGCGCGGCAGGCGGCCAGGGTTTCGTCGGGCAGCGGGTTGCCGGTGGCATCGATGGCGCAGGCGCCCACGAGGTGCGAAGTAAATTCAAAGCGGTGGCCGAAGCGCTCGGCTACGGCGTCGAGCACTTTCACGGCCTGCCGACAGACTTCCGGCCCGATGCCATCACCAGGCAGTAAAGCTATTTTCTTGGTTACCATGTCCATGCGCGTTGTTTTTCGAAGGCCTCAATGGCCGATTTTTGATTTACTAAAAAGTCGATGTCGTCGTAGCCGTTAATCAGGCACTCCTTTTTGTAGCCGTCGATGGCGAAGCTGAACGTCTCGCCCCAGGCCGGCACGGCCAGGGTCTGGGAAGGCAAATCAACCACCAATTCCAACGCCGGGTCGGCCTCGATGGCGGCGAGCAGGCGGGCCAGCACCTCATCGCTCACTTGCAGGGGTAGGAGGCCGGTATTCAAGGCATTACCCCGAAAAATATCGGCGAAGTAGCTGGAGATAACTGTCCGAAAACCAGCATCATACAATGCCCAGGCGGCGTGCTCGCGACTAGAGCCGCAACCGAAGTTTTTGCCCGCTACCAGCACGGAGCCGGTATAGCGCGGGTTGTTCAGCACGAAATCGGTTTTGGGCGAGCCGTCGGCGTGGTAGCGCCAGTCGCAAAACAGGTTTTCGCCGAAGCCTTCGCGGGTGGTCGCTTTCAGAAACCGGGCCGGGATAATCTGGTCGGTATCAATATTTTCCAGCGGCAGCGGGCGGCCGGTGGTGTGCAGGGTTTGAAATTTTTCCATCGGTGCAGCCCCACCCCCCGGCCCCCTCCCCTGCGGGGTAGGGGGAGCCAGGCGACAGTTAGGTTGATAATTATAAAGTAGTTGTTTGCTTAATGAATTATTCGTCAAGCTCCCCTCCCCCGCAGGGGAGGGGTAGGGGGGGAGGCTGCTAATTCAAATACTGCGTAATATCAACAATTTTACCCTGCACGGCCGTGATGGCCGCCACCAGCGGTGAGGCCAGCAGCGTGCGCGAGCCAGGGCCCTGGCGGCCTTCGAAGTTGCGGTTGGAGGTAGCCACGCAGTACTTTCCGGCCGGAATCTTGTCCTCGTTCATGGCCAAGCAGGCGCTGCAACCGGGCTCGCGCAGTTCGAAGCCGGCGGCGGCAAAAATCTTGTCAATTCCCTCCGCAATGGCTTGCTGCTCAACTTGCTTGGAGCCGGGTACGATGATGGCTTCCACGTGCCCGGCCTTCTGCTTGCCCCGCACGTAGGCGGCCACGGCGCGCAGGTCTTCGATGCGTGAATTGGTGCAGCTACCGATGAACACGTAGTCAATCTGCTTGCCGAGTAGCGATTCGCCGCGCTCGAATCCCATGTATTTCAGTGACTTATCAAAGCTCTCGGCCTCGCTGGCGGGTACTTCGCTCGGCACGTGGCCGGTGAGCGGAATGCCCATGCCGGGGTTGGTGCCGTAGGTAATCATCGGCGTGATGTCGGCCGCCTGGTAGGTGTACTCGGTTTCAAACGTGGCGTCGGCGTCCGAATACAAGGTCTGCCAGTAAGCCACGGCGTCATTCCAAGCCGCGCCTTTCGGCGCAAAGGGCCGGCCTTCGACGTAGGCAAACGTGGTAGCATCGGGGGCGATGAGGCCGCCGCGCGCGCCCATCTCTATGCTCATGTTGCAGACGGTCATGCGGCCTTCCATGCTGAGGCTACGCACCGCGCTGCCCGCGTATTCCACGAAGTGGCCGGTAGCCCCACCCGTACCGAGCTGCGCGATGATGTAGAGAATCAGGTCTTTAGCCGTAACGCCGGCCCGTAGCTCGCCTTCCACCGAAATCCGCATGCGCTTGGGGCGGCTCAGCAGCAGGCACTGCGAGGCCATTACCTGCGCCACCTGGCTGGTGCCGATGCCGAACGCCACCGCACCAAATGCGCCGTGGGTGCTGGTGTGGCTGTCGCCGCACACCATCGTCAGGCCCGGCTGAGTCAGGCCCAGCTCCGGCCCAATTACGTGCACGATGCCCTGGCGCGCATGGCCCAGGCCATACAGTTCGATGCCGTATTTCTCGCAGTTTTCGGTCAGCTTCTCCACCTGCAAGCGCGAGAGCGGCTCCCGGATGGGCTGGTCCTGGTGCAGGGTGGGCACGTTGTGGTCAGCCGTAGCCAGAATCTGGCTGGGGCGGAACAGCGGCAGGTTGCGCGCCGCCAGCTCGTCAAAAGCCTGGGGGCTAGTGACTTCGTGAATTAAGTGTCGGTCGATGTATACCACGTCTAGCCCCTCGAGGGAGCGGACGACGTGGGCATCCCAGATTTTATCGAATAGCGTGCGGGACATGGGGTAGGGTAGGGATAGGATAGCGTAATTTTTGGGATGTCTAGACTCAAAAGAACGTCACGCTGAGCTTGCCGAAGCATCTCGCGTGCAGCACTAACTCAATCGTTCAACGATACGAGCGAGATGCTTCGGCAAGCTCAGCATGACGTTCTTTTTTCGCTTTTCTGAGTTTTAAATAATTCACTAAATTTTTAGTAGCAATCAGCCAAAAGGCTAAGGAAGTGAAGCAGCAGGGGGAAGTTTTGGTCGGGTTAATAGTGTGAAAGAATGGCGTTTATGGGGGCTTAACCCGACCCCCTGACCTCCCTGCTCCCACCCACTGGCAGCGCCTGCTGCCCCGCTTCCTTAGCCCTTTAGCCGACGACTACTAATTTTTCTTGTTCGATGAGGATATGTAAGTCATTATCAAATACTTCGCGCTGGCGGTCAGCCATTTGCAGGAAGCTGGCGTAGGCTGTGTTGAGGGCCGGGCGCTCCAGGTCGTAACCCAGCTTTTGGAGGCGGTAGGCGAGGGCGGCGCGGCCCGAGCGGGCCGTCAGCACGATGCTCGAATCGGCGACGCCAACTTCCTTGGGGTCAATGATTTCGTAGGTTTCGCGGCACTTGATTACGCCGTCCTGGTGGATGCCGCTGCTGTGCGCGAAGGCGTTGGCCCCCACAATGGCTTTGTTGGCCTGCACGGGCATGCTCATGAGGTGCGATACCAGGGCTGATGTTTCGGCCAGCAGGCGCGTATTTACGCCCGTAGTGAGGTTGAGGTCAGCGTGTTGGCGTAGTATCATCACCACTTCCTCCAGGGCCGTGTTGCCGGCACGCTCGCCCACGCCGTTGATGGTGCACTCAATCTGACGCGCGCCGTTGCTGACGCCCGCTATGGAGTTGGCCGTAGCCAGGCCGAGGTCGTTGTGGCAATGCGTCGAGAGAATGGCGCGGTCGATGCCTTTCACGTTCTCGTACAAGTACTTAATCTTGGCGCCGTACTCATGGGGCAGGCAGTAGCCGGTGGTGTCGGGGATGTTGAGCACCGTGGCCCCGGCCGCGATGGCCGCCTCGCAGACCCGCGCCAGGAACTCGTTGTCGGTGCGGCCGGCGTCCTCAGCGTAAAACTCCACGTCTTCCACGAAGCTCTTGGCGAGCTTCACGGCGGCGATGGCGCGGGCAATGACGTCCTCGCGGGTGGTACGCAGCTTCTGCTGCACGTGCAAATCGGAGGTGCCGATGCCGGTGTGGATGCGCGGGCGGCGCGCCCCGCGCAGCGCCTCGGCGGCCACCCGAATGTCGTTTTCGACGGCGCGGGTGAGGCCGCACACGGTGGCCTCCTTGGTTTGGGCGGCAATGGCGGCCACGGCGGTAAAGTCGCCGGGGCTCGACACCGGGAAGCCGGCCTCGATGACATCGACGCCCAGCGCTTCGAGCTGCCGCGCAATGATTAGCTTCTCCTGCTGGTTTAGCTTGCAGCCCGGCACCTGTTCGCCGTCGCGGAGGGTAGTGTCGAAAATCTGAATCTTTTGCGTCGCCATAGGAAGGAGAAAACCCGTCGATGCGGGACCAGCTTTATGAATGGCTCGCAAGTACCAGTACTTTGGTAAGGATTAAAAACATTTTTTGGTGGTTTCTATGATTTCCAGGTTTGCTAAATTTTGAATCAAATTATTGTTGATAAGCTACTTACGGTTAAATATTATACAATGCCTAATAAGCTCAGCGACCCCGTTTTTCAGCTCTTAAAGTCGTTGACGCAGTCCGAAAAGCGTCATTTTCGCCTTTTTACCAACCGGCAGGGCTCTACCGAAGGCCTGAAATTCCTGCAACTGTTCGACGCGTTCGATGCCCAGGAGCAGCCCGACGAGGAGCGCGTGCTCACTCAGGTGCCCACCCTCAAGCGCGCCCAGCTCGCTAACCTCAAGGCTAACCTCTACAAGCAATTGCTGGCCAGCCTGCGCCTCTACCACGCCGGCCAAAACCCCGATATTCAGCTGCACGAGCAGCTCGATTACGCCCGCGTGCTCTACAATAAGGGCTTCTACCAGCAGGCGCTGCGCATGCTGGCCAAGGTAAAGCTGGCGGCCCAGCAGGCCGAGCTGCCGCACGTGGCGCTGCTAGCCATTGATTTTGAGAAGCTTATCGAGTCGCAGTACATCACGCGCAGCTTGCAGGGTAGGGCCGAATCTTTGGCGGCCGAGGCCACGGCCACGGCCGCGCACCTCAGCCAGCAGCATGCCCTGTCCAATGCTTCGCTGCGGCTATATGGGCTGTACCTGCAAGCCGGCCACGCCCGCAATCAGGCTGACCACGAGCAGTTTACGGCTTATTTTCGGGCGCACGTGCCGGCCAGCATCGGGCGGGGCAGCGGATTTTGGGAGAAGCTGTATTTTTACCAGGCAAACGTGTGGTACCATACTATCAACCAGGATTTTAGGTCGTGCTACCGCTATGCGCAGAAGTGGGTTGAGCTGTTTGAGCATCAGCCCGACTTGCAGGAAAGCCAGACGATGCTCTACATCAAGGGCCTGCACAATTTGCTGGCAGTGCTCTTTAATATGCAGTATTACAGTAAGTTCAGTGAGGTGCTGCGCAAGCTGGAAGACTTTGGGGCCAACCAAACGCGCCGCGCCACGCCCAACACCGAAATCCTGCTCTTCCAGTACATCTGGACCAACCGCATCAATGCCTGCTTTCTGGAGGCGCGCTTCACCGAGGGGGTAGAGATTATTCCCGAACTGCTGGAGCAATTGGGCCAGTACAAGGCGCAGCTCGACCTGCACCGCACGCTGGTGTTCTACTACAAAATTGCCTGCCTCTATTTCGGTAGTGGCCAGTATAAGCAGGCTATCAAGTACTTAAATCGCATCATCGACCACAAGGAGCTGAGCCTGCGCGAAGACTTGCAGTGCTTTGCGCGCATCCTCAACCTGGTGGCGCACTTCGAGGCCGGCCAGGATGCCGAGCTCGAATACCAGGTGCGCTCGGTATACCAGTTTTTGGGGAAGATGAACGACCAGCAGCCCATGCAGGTGGCGGTGTTCCGGTTTCTTAGGCGGGTAGGGAGCGTAGCCCCCAGCCAGCTGCGCGAGGAGTTTATTAAGCTGAAAGCCAAGCTGGAAGAGATTGCCGTGCAGCCCTTTGAGCGGCGGCCGTTTCTTTATTTCGACATTATCTCGTGGCTCGAAAGCAAGATTTCGGGCCGCTCGGTGCAGGACGTAATGCAGCAGAAATTTCTGACGATGAAGTAGCGATAAGGCATTGACCTAGTGAGCACTCATCCACGTGAGGAAGTCGCGAGCTACCCGGTCCCACTGTCCTTTTGCGTAATCAACTTGCCCGTTGGTGAAGCCAAAAAAATTGTGTTCGACATCTGGGTAGGCGTGAAAGGAAAAGTTGGTTTTGTGCCTGCGGACGGCTTCCAGGCGCAAATAGTCGTTCAGCAACGCCGAGCGGTCGCGGGTGCCGTAGCCGACGAAGATGGGTAGACGACTGTGCAGCATGTCCTCCAGCGGATTCTGCGGCCTGGAAAGCGAGAAAATTAATCGGTTGCTATCACCGTGGCAGTCTACCTCGCTTGGAGCGGCTACTACGCGCTGCCAGCGGCTGAAAAGGGTTTCTGCCCCTACCGAATCGCTGTCCATCCGAGCTCCGGAAACTTGGGTAATGATTCTGCCCAAGGGGCTGCCAGCCAAGTAGATGACGCGGCGCAGATGCTGCGGATGGCGAGCCATCCGGGCGACAATTGCACTGCCTTCCGAATGCCCCATTGCCGTGATGTCGTCGGCTTGTACCCACGGCTGCTGGCTGAGGTAGCGCAACACGGCGTTGTTGCGCCGCACGTAGTACTCCAGGTAGTTATGCTGGCAGTATTTGGCTGGCAGCAGCCCCGTTTTGAGGTCACCTACGTAGCCTCCGGGACCAAGTTTGCGTAAGTCTCCCACCAGGGGTAGGCCCGGCTTGGCTACTACCACCAGGTGGCAGCGGGCCAGCAACGAATCCATCTTGATTGGAAACAGCCGGTAAGGACCCTGCTCATCGTAGAGCACCACGGGGCTTGGGGTCGAGCCCTGCGCAAAGAAGAAAACAGGCTTGCGCTTCGATTCTTCGCCTTTCTTCGACAGCACTAGGATGTTTACCGTATCGCGCTGGTAGCGCATGGTGAGGTGGCGGTAACCAAAATCAGTGGGTGTTTTGGGCTGGGCACGGGCCGGGCCAGCGAAGCTTAACAGCAGAAGTAGGGGTAGCAGAGTGCGCAAGGTCACGGTGATAAAATGCGGTGGCTAGTCGATTGACCTCAGAGACTACCGCATTCGTGCTTAAGTTGCGTTCGTGCCTATGCTACCCCCTGTTTCTGCTACTTGTGCGGTTCGGCGCAGCGTCAGCCTGCTGGCGCTGCTGAGCCTCGTTTTCACTACCGCCGCCTGCGGGCAAACGCCTACTCCGCCGGCCCTACCCCCCGCCCTCGTCACCGACTCGGCCACGGGCAAAACGGACATGCCCTGGCTGCGCCAGCGCTTGGATAGCAGCGCCGCGCTGCGCCGCCAGCAGGTGGGCGTGGCGCTGGCCGATGCCGTCACCGGCGCGCCGCTGTTTGGCTACAACGAGGCGCGGTACTTTACTCCGGCCAGCACCATGAAGCTGCTGAGCCTGGCCGGTGGCCTGGCCCTGCTCGGCGACTCATTGCCCAGCCTGCGCTACTTCTCGCGGGGCGACACGCTGTTTTTTCAGGGCACCGGCGACCCCACGTTTTTGCACGGCGACGTGCCCTCGCGGCGGGCCTACGCCTTTTTGGCCGCGCGGCCCGAGAAAGTGCTGGCCTACTGCGATATCGCCTGCGTGCCGGCTTATGGCCCGAGCTGGGCCTGGGACGACTTTGGGTACTACTTCCAGCCCGAGCGCACGGCGTTTCCGGTGTATGGCAACACGGTGCGCTTCTATGGGGCGCCGCCGCTGGTGGTGCGTGCCCGGCCGGGCGCGGCGGTGCGGGTGCTGCCGCAGCACGTGCGGGTGGTGCCGCGCAGCTTCGCGCCGCTTACGGCGATGGCAGGGGAAGATTTTCGCCTTTCGCCCGACCAGGACGACGAGGAGCACGTGCACCGCACCCCGCTCGAAAACCGCTTCACCTACGTCCCTACCCCCAAGAAATGGGTTGATGAGGTGCCCTACCGCACCAGCCGCACGCTGCTGCTGCGCCTGCTCGGCGATACGCTGCGCCGGGCCATTGTGGGCGTGCCCTGGCGCCCGCACCCTGGCCGCGATAGCCTGCGCACCCTGCGCGGATTGCGCGCCGACTCGCTCTACCGCCGAATGCTGCGCGTGAGCGATAACTTCCTGGCCGAGCAGCTTTTGCTAATGGCCAGCAGCCGCGTGGGCTACCGCGACTCGCTGAGCAGCGCCCGCGTTATCCGGCATCTACTTAAAAATGAGCTCAAAGGCCTGCCCGACCAGCCCGACTGGGTGGATGGCTCGGGCCTGTCGCGGCTCAATCTGCTTACGCCACGTACCCTCACGGCGCTGTTGGTGCGGCTGCACCAGCAGGTGCCCGAACCGCGCTTGCTGAGCCTGCTGGCGGCCGGTGGCGGCCAGGGCACGCTGCGCAAGCGCTATTTTGAGCCTGGCCCGCCCAAAGTGACGTGGTTTTGGGGCAAGACCGGGACGCTGACGCACACCTGCAACCTGGCGGGCTACGTGCGCTGCAAGAGCGGCCGGCTGGTGGCCGTCACGTTCTTCAACAATGGCATTCCGGGCGATGACCAGCGCACTCGCAACACTATGCAATGGATACTGAGCGAGGTGCGAACGCGGCTGTGAGCAGCAGGGGTAGGGAAGCTACCAGGCAAGGGCGTGGCCAGGCGGGCTAACCCAGCCAATGAGCCGCAAAATAAAATGAATAGAATTAAAGCGAGAATAAGTATGGCAAAAGGAGAGTAGGATGAGCGTGGCGTGCTACCAGCCAGGAGAAGCTGGTCAGGTTGCAGGAGTGCAGATAAGCCCTTGTATGCGTGAGGAAGCCCGCCAGGAGCTCACCGGAGGGGAGGTAAAAGCTTGGCTCACGTCCGCGATGCATTCACACAGCAAAAATCAGGATTGGACGAAAGCGAGACGAGCAGGCGGGCTGGCAGAAGGAATTTTGCAGTGTTATCAGCAACCAACCTTCTCCTTCGCTTCTGCTTCATGTTACTCGCTACTAAAGCTTCTACTACCAACCTATTCCGCTGTCTGGCCCTTGCTGCTGGGGTAGCGCTACCCTTGGCTACGCTGGCCCAAACTATTGCCAATTTCACGCCAGCCACGGGGCCGACGGGCACGACAATTACCATCACGGGTACCGGCTTGGGCAGCGTTAAATCGGTGTTGCTGAATGGCCAGTCGCTGAAGCTGGGCACCAGCACCGGCGTATCGTTGCAAGTAACGGTGCCCGTGGCCGCCAGCACGGGCAAGCTGGTGCTGACTACGGCCGCCGGCAGCGTGGTGTCGGCCACGCAGTTTGGCGTGACGCGCAGCACGTCGGGGACTATTTTTCCGCAGCAAACGGCCAAGGGCGCGAGCTTTAACAATATTAAAGTAGCCGCCGCCACCAACACCACGGTGACGGGTGCTTACGGTGCCGCCGCCTACTCGACCCCGACCATCGCCGACCTCACCAACACCGGCCGCACGGACCTGCTCATTGGCAACGCCAACGGCAACGTGGAGTACTGGAAGCAAACGACCGTGAATGGAACGGTTTTCAGCAAAATTGGTAACTTGCAGGCGGCGGGCGTGGACATTCGGGTGGCCGACTTTGCCAAGCCCACGGTGGCCGATATTGATGGCGATGGCCTGCTGGACATGCTAGTGGGCACCGGCGACGACAAGCACATTGCCCGCTTTGAGCAGACGGCGGCCGGCGCCATCACGTTTACCTCGCTCGGCAACCTGAAGCTGAGCTCGGGCACCGACCTCTCGACGGGCAACAACTTTCCCCGCCCGGCCGTGACCGACCTGGACGGCAACGGCAAGCTTGACTTGCTGATTGGCGACTACTCGGGCCTGATGAAGCGCTACGAGGCTACGGCCGTCAACGCGGCTACGTTTGTGGCGGATGCGGGCAACGTGCAGGCCGACGGCGCCAACGTGAAAGCTGATGGCGCGGCAGCCAATGGCACGGCCAAACCACTGATTTTTGACATGGATGGCAACGGCCTGCTGGATATGGTGATGGGCACGCAGCTCGGGGCTATCATCCGTTACGAGCAGTCGGCCCGCTACTCGCTGACTTTTACCAGCAAAGGCAACCTGACGACCGACGGCACCACGGCCATCAACATGGGCACTACGAGCAACAACGAGGGTGGCTTCGCGGCGCCCATCATCACGGATATTAACAACGACGGCCGCCTCGACATGCTGATTGGCGACGCCAACGGCTCAATTTATCTCTACACCCAGGCCCAGCAGGCGGCCCTCACCGCCTCGCCGCTGCCGGTGGTGCTCACCGCCTTCACCGGCCAGGCCACCAGCGCCGGCAACCAGCTGAGCTGGGCCACGGCCACCGAGCAAAACAGCCGCCGCTTTGAAGTGGAGCGCTCGGCCGATGGCAACACGTTTGCCCAGCTTGGCAGCGTAGCCGCCGCCGGCACCAGCACCGTCGCCCGCACTTATCAGTTTCTCGACGCCGCGGCCCCGGCCGGCCTTAGCTACTACCGCCTGCGCCAGGTAGACCTCGATGGCACCGTGGCCTACTCGCCCGTGGTGGCGCTCACCGCCACGCGACTCGCCGGGGCGGCCCAGGCCCTGGCTTACCCCTCGCCTTTCGCCGAAACGCTGAGCGTAGTCCTACCCGGTGCCGAGGTTAGCCAGGCCGCCACCGTGACGCTGCTCACCCTCGACGGCCGCACCGTGTATAGCCGCGCCCTGGACCTGGGCCCTACCCCCCAGGCGCTGACCCAAGTGCCCGCCCTGGCCCCCGGCCTCTACCTGCTGCGCACCACCACGGCCGCCGGCACCACCACCCAGCGCCTCAGCCACAATTAATAGTACCTGCTCTCCGCTCTCTATCAGCTTATTTATCTAGCCAAAGGCCGGCCCGCTGCACCGCGGGCCGGCCATTGAGCGTGGAGCAGGGGGTAGGGCGATGGATATAGCAACCGGAATCTGCCAAATTGCTGAACAGAAGCTTAGCCTGCTCATGGCGTTGGTAGCGGTGGCCTGGGCAGCGCCGCGAGGCCGTGCTAAGCGCCTGCTTCTACCTTTGCGGCGCTTCCTACATTACCCCAGCTGCTATGCCTACCCCCCGCCCGCGCCAGCTGCGCCGCGACAAAACGCTGTTTTCCCTGGCCATGAACACCATCCGGCTGCACCTGGAAGAAGACGACCGCCTGGCCCGGCAGCCGCAGCTGCGCGAAGCTCCGGATGCCGACCTGCTGCACATTCAGCACAGCATCGACCAGTGGGTGGGCCTGGCCACCGGCTACGTAGTGCGCAAGTTTCGGTGCCCGGCCGCGCAGAGCATGGTGCTGCTGGGCGAGCTGCTGGCCGAGCTAAAAAGCGGCATTCCGGTGGCTGAGCTGCGGCAAGTGCCTTATCAGCACGCCCTTAGCCTGCCGCCCGAGCTAGCTGGCCGCCAGCCGCCGCCGGCTGCTGACTAGCTGCTCAGCCGTGTCAGCGCCTCCAGAGGCGTGAGCACGGGTAGGGTGCCACTGGCGAAGCCTTTTGGGTCGCGCGTGACGATGGCTTCGATGGCGGGCTCATCTTCGGCCAGGACGGCAAAATATTGCAGCGCGTCTTCAAAATCAGTGAGAGAAGAACGCAAGGCATCGTCGACGTTACGCGAGTCAACCGCAATGATGGTCACGATGTCAGCAATTTCAATAAGTAAATTCCGCGCTTGGGAAGACCCGACTACCTTGCGCAGCACATAGTGGGCTTGAAAGACAGACTGCTGCAATAGAGCCAGATAGTGCGGTCCTTCGCCAGTTGGAACAACTCTGCGGTAGCAACTGCAAAAGGAGCACGGTGCATCAAAAAATCCAGCAGCACATTTGTGTCTACAAAAAAGTGGCTCATATCCCGTAGCGCTCCCGCATGGCCTCGTCTAACACTTTCTTATAGTCAAAATCAGCGGGTACTTTTACTGCACCCAACAAGCGTTGAATGCGTGGCGATAAAGGCCGCGCTGGTTGGTCGTCGGGTGCGTCGGCCGCCGGCTGCATAGCCTCTGCCAGCAGCTGCGCTACCCAGGCATTGAAGTCCTGACCATGCCGATGAGCATACTCCTGAGCGGCCTGCAACAAGTTGTCGTCGAGCGTGATAGTGAGCTGGGACATGCTGGTAGATGAAATAATAACAGGAAGATAACGACCAGCGCCGCCCAAGAGTTTGCCCTGCGGCTAGTACAGCACCCGGAACTTGATGGTGTGCTCCACTTCGCGCAGGGCCTGAATCACGTCCTGGTCGTACTCGCGGTTGATGTCGGTTATCACGTAGCCGATGTGCTCGTTGGTTTTGAGGTATTGACCCAGGATGTTGACGTGGTGCGTGGCCAATACGCTGTTGATTTTGGCCAGCACGCCGGGCACGTTGGCGTGGATGTGGATGAGGCGGTGCGCCTGCTGCACCGGCAGCTGAATGTTGGGAAAGTTGACGCTCTGCTGCGTGTTGCCGGTGTTGATGTACTCCATAATGCGCTCGGGCACAAACTCGGCGATGTTGCGCTGGGCCTCGGCCGTGCTACCCCCGATGTGGGGGGTAAGGAGCACGTTGGGCAGGTCGCGCAGCTCGCTCTCGAAGCTCTCGCTGTTCGTCTTGGGCTCGTGCGGAAACACGTCGATGGCCGCGCCGCCGAGCTGGCCGCTGCGCAGGGCGGCGGCCAGGGCGGGCACGTCTACCACGTGGCCGCGGGCGTTGTTGATGAAGAGCGCGCCCGGCTTCATGAGGGCAAATTCTTTGGCGCCGAAGAAGTCCTGGTTTTCGGGGCGGCCGTCGATGTGCAGCGTCACCACGTCGGCCTGGGGTAGCAGCTCTTCCAGGCTCTTGGCCTTGCTGGCGTTGCCAAGCTGGAGCTTCTCGGCCATATCGTAGTACAGCACCTTCATGCCCACGGCCTCGGCCACCACCGAGAGCTGCGCCCCGATGTTGCCGTAGCCAATGATACCCAGCGTCTTGCCCCGAATCTCGAACGAGCCGCTGGCCGACTTGTCCCACTCGCCGGCGTGCATCTTCGGGTTTTTCTCCGGAATGCGGCGGGCCAGCATAATCAATTCGGCCAGCGTCAGCTCCACCACCGAGCGGGTGTTGCTGAAGGGCGCGTTGAACACGGCTACCCCTTTCTTCATGGCCGCCGGCAGGTCAATCTGGTTGGTGCCGATGCAGAAGGCGCCGATGCCAATGAGGCGATTGGCGGCGTCGAGTACGCGCTGAGTCACGTGCGTTTTCGACCGGATGCCGAGGATGCTCACGCCCTCGATGCGGGCCAGCAATTCGTCCTCGTCGAGGGCACCTTTCACTTGCTCCACCTGGTAGCCTTCCTGGCGGAAGAGCTCGGCGGCGCGGGCATCGGGGTTCTCCAGCAGGAGCACCTTGATGCGGTTTTTGGGATAGCTCAGGGTCATGGGTAGCTTGAGTTGGTAAAGAAATTCGTCGAACGTGGGCAGCACTTCGTCGGCGTGGGCCACCACGCTGGGGCGGCTCACGTTTTCGGTGTAGGCGTAGAAGCGGTGGGCCAGGCCCGCTTCCCGAATCTGGTAGTCGGTGTAGCCGTCGCCGAGCACGTACACCGGCCCGTCGAGGTCGAGTAGCACCAGTTGGCGAATCTTGCCGCCATCGCGGCTCAGCACGTTGGCCGGGTCGCAGCCCGTGATGTTGCCCTCGTCATCGTAGGTAAACGTGTTGGCCAGCACGTGGCTGGCCGGAATACCAAACTCGGCCACCACCGGCTCTATAAACTCCCGAAAGCCGCTGCTCACCACGTAGATGCGGTCGGCGTGCTGCCGAAAGAAGTCGCCGTTGCGCCGGATGCTCTCGCTCACCTTGGTTTGCAAATGGGCCACCAGCGGGGCCAGGTGCCGCCGGTTGGCCCCCAGCAGCGCCAGCCGCTGGCTCAAGGATTCCTGAAAGCCAATTTCGCCGGCCATGCCCCGGTCGGTCATGGCTTTTATCTGAGCCACGCGCTCGGCGCGGTCGGGCTGGCCTTGCAGGGCAATGTCGGCTAGCTCATCAAGGCCTTCGACTTGCGTGAACGTGGAGTCGAAGTCGAAAACGAGGTAAGGCAGAGGGGTAGCAGCGTCGGGCATGGGCGCAAAGATGCGGCCGCTAGTATCTTGCTTGGGTACTTAATTTCCGATTATTTCATGAAAATCGGCTTGCTGCTACTCGTTGCGCTGCTCGGCGGGGGTAGGGCCGGCGCCCCGCCCGCCGTGCGCGTCACGTTCAGTCCGCTGACGAAAGCGGCGTACCTGGCGGCGGCAAAAGGCTGCGTCGAAACTAAGCCACGCGTTACGTTTCCACTTAAAAAGCAGCACGGGCGCCTTGTCATTCCGACGGCGAAAGGGCGTGAAGTTTTTGCTGATGTTGACATTGACGACGCAGCAATCGCCAAAGGCCACGGTGAAGATGAGATAAGGACTTACACTTATTTAGGCTATCTGAAAGACTTTCATAGCCACTTAATTCAAGCCCAACTTTATGAAACAACCGAATGGCTATTAGTCAATGATAATGGCAAACACCTTGAACTGTGGGGCGAGCCAGTGTTTTCGCCTGATATGAAACGTGTTGCCTCTTCCTGCATGGGCATCGAATACGGAGGTGGCCAGCTTAATATTATCCAGTTGCTTGAATTGAAAAACGGCGTCCTGCAAGAGGTCTGGTCTTTAGAGTCAAAAACCTGGGAGCCGTACCAAATCTGCTGGACTTCAAACAATTCGCTGCTACTTATGAAGGAAATGTGGGTTGGTAAAAGCCCAGGCAACACATTTACCTATGCTAGGTTGACAATTAAATAGGCAGTGTCGAGCCCGGTTGCGTTCTGATAGACCTGCGCAGCCTTTGAGGCAGATGGGAATTTTTTGTCCAGCGCAAAACAATGTGGGTACATAGAATGTATGTACATTTGTCGCGCGCCGGCTAGCAACTAGCTGAGTGCCTCAACCGCTACCCCCGTCTCACCGGCCCCCGGCCACTACCATTTTACCCGTGAACATTCTCCATATTATCTCCAGCCCGCGCAAAGGGGCTTCGGCCAGCATTCAGCTCGCCACCGGCATCATCGACAAGCTGCAGGCGGCCCACCCCGGCAGCAATGTAGTGACGCACGACCTGGCTACCCACCCCTTCCCGCATCTAGAGGAGTCCCACCTACAATCGTTTTTCACGCCGGCCGAAAGCCGCACGCCCGAGCAGCAGGAGGCCGTGAAGCACTCCGACAATGCCATCCAGGAAATCAAGGATGCCGACGTTATCGTGATTGGCGCGCCGCTCTACAACTTTGGTATTCCTTCCACGCTGAAAGCCTGGGTCGACCACATTGCCCGCGCCGGCGTCACATTCAAGTATGTCGATGGAGCTCCCCAGGGCCTCATTAAGGGTAAAAAAGTGTACGTGGCCATGTCGAGCGGCGGCATCTATTCCGAAGGCCCGTCGGCCGGCTACGACTTCGTGGCGCCCTACCTCAAAGCCGTGCTCGGCTTCCTGGGCATGACCGACGTGACCGTGGTGCGGGCCGAAGGCCTGGCCATCCCCGGCGTGCAGGACACGGCCGTGCAGAAGGGCTTGGACAGCGTGACTATCAGCGCCTAACTGCCGCAAAGCAGCAGAATACTACTCTATTATAGCCTCAAAGCCTTCCGCTAAAAAGGGCTGCTACCAGCTGGTAGCAGCCCTTTTTAGCGGAAGGCTTTTGGCGTGCCGGCCGCGGCAGGTTTACCGCGACTTGGCCTCGCGCCAGCTAAACTCGGGCTCGTAGCCGAGCACCTTGCGCGCTTTCTCAATCGAGAGTAGCGTTTCGTGCTCACCCAGCGTCTTGCGCATCGGCACCTGGGGTAGGAAGTTTTTCATCAATTCCGTGGAGGATTTCGACATCACCGTGTCGGCGTTGGCGATGATGAAAGGGTGCATGCCGGTGGCCTCCCACTCAATGGCCTTGCGGATGGCCTGGGCGCCGTCGCGGGCGTCGATGTAGGCCCACATGTTCCACTTGCGCTCCTCGGGGTCGGTGTCGTAGGCCGGGAATTTGGCGTAGTCGGCGGGCTCCATCACGTTGCTGAAGCGCAGGCCGATGAGCTTCATATCGGGCGTTTGGAGGACGAACTGGCGGGCCATGTCCTCCATCAGCACCTTGGCCAGGGCGTAGGCGCTTTTGGCGCGCAGCGGGTAGTCCTCATCCACGGGCGCGTAGGGCTCACGGCCGTCGAAGGGCTCGCCCAGCGTGGTTTCGCTGCTGGCCCAGATGATGTTGTGAATGCCCAGCCGGCGCCCCGCCTCAAAAATATTGTAGGTGCCCATGATATTGTTCTGGAACAAATGGGCGTCGGGATACTGGCGGGGGGTAGGGAAGGCGGCCAGGTGCACGATGGCATCGAACGCCTGGTTGCCCACCCCGGCGTGAATTTCCTTACCCGTCGAGGACAGCGCGTCGAGCGTCTGGCCAAAGTCTGACAAGTCGGCGATGATGTGCGGAATGCCCTTCTCGGGCGCCACCGTATCGACCACGAACACGTCGTAGCCGTGGGCCAGCAGGTCCTGCACGCACACTTTGCCGAGCTTGCCGGTGCCGCCGGTCACGAGCACGCGCTTGGGGGTTTTTTGCTTGGGAGATTTCATAAAAAAAGGGTAGTGGAAAAGGCCGGGTGGCGGTCAGCGGGGCCGCCGCCCGGTGGTCATTGCGCCTCATACGGCCGGGAGGCCCCCGCCGCCGGGCATTTTTGGGCTAATGTGCGGACTAAGCTGGTAGCCGGAGCGAATTAGACGGCGTGGGGCCGGTTGGCGCGCCGCGGAGGGGGTAGGGCGTAAATTTGTGATTCTTTACTACTTCCGCTGCTTATGAAACCCCTGCTGCTCGCTGCCACCGCGCTGC
>CAZZWL010000011.1:0-15027 GCA_964657755.1 uncultured Rhodanobacter sp. | reverse complement strand
GGTGCGGCTGCGCGAGACGCGGTACTTCTGCGACACCGCCGCCGCGCCGGCCACTACCCTGGTTGCGCCGCGCAGCCGCACCTTTCAGCTCACGTGCCGGGCCACGGTGCCCGTGCCCACGGCCGGCACCAAAAGCCTGGAGCTGTGGCTGCCCGTGCCGCACAGCGATAAGAGCCAGGACGTGCGCGACCTCAAAATTGAGGCGGGCGCCCCCTACACCATCGCCACCGACCAGTACGGCAACCAAATGCTGCACCTAAAGCCGGCCGACCTGCCCACGGCGCCGCTGGTGGTCACGCTCACGGCCCAGGTCACGCGCCGCGAGCACCTCAACCTGCGCGCCACCGACGACCACGCGCCCGCCGAAACCGAGGCCCAGGACCCTAACCTCAGCCGCTGGCTGGCGCCCGACCGCCTCGTGCCCCTCGATTTCAAAATCAAGGCTCAGGCCCAGGAAGTGGTGGACAAAGCCGGCGCCAAAACCGACCTGCAGAAGGCCCGCGCCATCTACGAGCACGTGGTGAGCACCGTCACCTACGACAAAACCGGCCAGGGCTGGGGCCGCGGCGACATCTACTACGCCTGCGACGCGCGGCGCGGCAACTGCACCGATTTTCACGCCATCGTGATAGGCTACTGTCGGGCGCTGGGTATTCCGGCGCGCTTCAGCATCGGGCTGCCGCTGCCCGCCGAGCGCGGCCAGGGCGAGATAAAGGGCTACCACTGCTGGGCCGAGTTCTTTACCAAGCAAACTGGCTGGGTGCCCGTCGATGCCTCGGAGGCCGCCAAAAACCCCGATAAGCGCGCCTACTTCTTCGGCGCCCACGACGAAAACCGCGTCGAGTTCACCCGCGGCCGCGACCTCACGCTCAAGCCCAGGCAGGCCGCCGCGCCACTCAACTACTTCGTGTACCCGTATGCGGAGGCCGATGGCCAGCCCCTCGAAGTGGCCCATACCTACACTTTTGCCGACGTGGCGCCGTAGCCGCCGGTTGTGAATAAGCGGAGTTGCTGCCTTGTATGGGCACAGGTAAGCCAGCCGCTAGCTTTGCTATATGTTCACCTACTATACTTGCTGGCAGGTGTGTACTTGGTTCTTAGTCACTGCTGGGCTAGCCACGCCGGCAGTGGCGCAAGTGCCGCTTCCCGCTTCGCCGCGCGTTGCCTGGGACCTACCCCTTAGTCTGGCTGCCCTCGACTCTATCAATGGCATCGGCCCTATCACCTTTGGCATGGGTTTGCCAGAAGTGCCCCTCGTGCTCACCGAGCCGAAAGCGACCAATACCGCCCTGGTGGGCTGCCGGGCCGCCAGCACGGCCTTGGTGGTGGATGGCTTACGACTTTATGGCGGTTTTATTCTGGTCGCTTATCGCGGACACATTGCCAAACTGAATCTCGGCGTCAGCAATGCGCCAGACGCTGAGCCCCTGTTAGCGGCGCTGCGGGCCCGCTATGGGCCGGGCAAGCAGGTTGGGTATCAAACAGTGGAGTGGGTGGGCTCGGTTGTCACGCTGCGGTATGTACCCGTGATTGTCCGGCCCTCTAAAATGGTGCTTGGCTCGCTGTACCTACTTAGTAATGCTTTGGTAGCGCAGCAGCAAGCGGAGGAAGCGTCTTTCCGGCGGCCCTGACTAACCCCGTGTTGCATTACAGCGTAGCGCCCTACCCCCAGCCGAACCCTTTAACAACTGAAACCCCTCCCGGAGCACCCTGAGTGGGGCTGCGGGAGGGGTTTTTAGCAGCTGCTAATCAGCTGCTTATTGCATGTGCACCCGGAACTGCCACACGTGCTTGTCTAGCTCGTAGCTCAGCTCCTGCAGTTGGTTGGAAGTCACCTCATCTACCTTGCTGAGGTGGTCGATGCGCTGGCGCACGCGCTTGGCCACGGTGGTGATGCGCTCGGTCATGATGATGAGCACCTGCTTGTCGGAGAGGTAGCCGCCGGGAAAGTCGCCCAGGTTGGCCGTGGCGGCCACTACGCCGGTGCGGCCGTCGATGGGGTTGCCCACTTGCAGCACGCGCTCAGCCAGGATGTCGGCATAC
This sequence comes from uncultured Rhodanobacter sp., assembly GCA_964657755.1. Classification (GTDB taxonomy): domain Bacteria; phylum Bacteroidota; class Bacteroidia; order Cytophagales; family Hymenobacteraceae; genus Hymenobacter. The sequence continues at coordinate 12,984 of CAZZWL010000011.1, read as the reverse complement.
TTGCGGTACTCGTCGGCGTTTTCTTGCAGCTTCTCGTGCAGCGGCAGGTAGAGGGGGCCGCGCAGGTTCCAGTGGCACTGCTTCGAGTCGTGAAACAGCTCCAGTAGCTCCACCACCGTGGCCTGCAGGTCGTCGGTGACGGGCTTGCGCTTGTCGGCCTCCACCGGAATCTGGGCGTCGGCGGCGGGGTTGCGGTAGTCGAGCTTGCCGTTGGCGTCGCTAGGGGGGGTAGGGGTGTTGTCGGGCGCCGTGGTGGAGGTGCCCGCCGGCATAGCAGTCGTGTTGCTGGGGTTGTTACGACGGTTTTGGGCCGCCGCTTCGTGCGTGGCCGATAGGGAGAGCACGGCCGCCGCAGCTGCCAATAGGTAAACTTTCATAAAGGGAAGGAGGAGTAAACAGCGGCCGGGCACCGAGCGGCAGCCAGCCAGTATTTTTGAGAGATGGTCCTTTAACGAGAGTCATTCTTAGGCCTTGCTTAGGAAAAAATTAAAGTATACTTAAAACACTGGTTGGCTATTGCCGGCAGGCATCCATCGGCCCGGCCAGCCGTTAGCAGGCTATAACCTGGGCCGATGGGCGCGCGCTACCCCGGCCGCGGCAGTTGGGCCGGGCAACTACTTATTAGTCAATTAATCGCTATTTTATCTCCTCTATGCACGTGTTGTTAGTAGAAGACGAGCCCGGCATTGCCCGGTTTGTGAAGCAGGGCCTAGAAGAGGAAGGCTACACCGTGGACGTGGCCGACAACGGCACCGACGGCCTGGCCCGCGCCCTGGCCCAGCCCCCTAGCCTGCTGCTGCTCGACTGGATGCTGCCCGGCCTCACGGGCCTGGAGGTGTGCCAGCGGCTGCGGGCCCAGGGGGTCGGCACGCCCATTATTTTTCTCACCGCCAAAGACACCGTGCCCGATACCATCGCCGGCCTGCAGGCGGGGGCCAACGACTACATTAAGAAACCGTTTCACTTCGAAGAGCTGCTGGAGCGCATTCGGGTGCAGCTGCGGCCGGCCGAGCCGGCCGGGGTCACCGAGCGCTTTGCGGTGGGGCCCATCGTGCTCGACGTGGCCACCCACCAGGTGCACAAAGATGGCGAGGAAATACCGCTGACCCAGAAGGAATTTGCGCTGCTCGAATACCTGCTGCGCCACAAAGGCAAGGTGTGCCGCCGCCAGAGCATTATCGAAAACGTGTGGGACATCCACTTTGAGTACAACACCGGCGTGCTGGACGTGTACATGAACGCGCTGCGCAAGAAGCTGCGCCTCAGCAAAGACGACGACTACCTGCAGACCATTCGCGGCATTGGCTATGTCGCCCGCGACTAGATGGCGCTGACGTTTAAGAACCGCATTGCGCTGCACTACGTGCTGGCCACGGCCGCGCTGGTGGCCGCCGCCTACCTGGTGGTGTTTGGGGTGGTGCGCAACCGCGTGTATACCGACCTCGACCGCAACCTGCGCTTTGAGGCCGCCAAGCACATGGCCGAGCTGCGCGTGATGGGTGGCACGCTGCGCTTCGCCAACCGCGGCGAGTGGGAGGAGCGCGAGCACCGGGAGGTGCAGGTGGACCCGGTGTTTATTCAGGTGAGTGACCTGCGCGGCCGGCTCACCGACCGCTCACCCAACCTCAAAGCCGACGAGCTAGCCTTCGACACCACGGGCGGCTGGGAGGCGCCCCGCAACTCGGCGCTGCGCGGCAAGGCGCTGCGGCAGGTGCAGGTGCCGGTGCAGCAGGGGGGTAGGGCGGTGGGCTACCTGCTGGCGGCCATCTCCTCAGAGGCGGCGCAGCACGTGCTCAACAGCCTGGCGATGGTGCTGCTGGGGTCGTTTCCGGTGGTGCTGCTGGGGCTGTTTGGCAGCGCGCGGGTGCTGGCGGGGCGCAGCATCGCGCCCATTGCCCAGATTACGGCCGCCACCAACCGCATTACCCGCCACGACCTCTCGGAGCGCGTGGCCCTACCCCCCCGCCCCGACGAATTGCACACGCTGGCCAGCGCCATCAACGGCCTGCTGCACCGCATTGAGCAGGCCGTGGAGCGCGAAAAGCAGTTCACCGCCGATGCCTCGCACGAGCTGCGCACGCCGCTGGCCGTGCTCAAGGGCACGCTCGAAGTGCTGGTGCGCAAGCCCCGCCGCCCCGAGGAATACGTCGAAAATATCACGCTCGGCATTGGCGAAATTGACCGCCTCTCGCAGCTCGTGGACCAGCTGCTGCTGCTGGCCCGCTTCGAGAACCACGCTAAAACCAGCAACCGCCAGGAGCTAACGGTCCTCAGCTGCGTGCACGATGTGCTGTACCGCCGCCGCGCCGACCTCAGCGCCAAGCATATCCGCGTGGATGTGCAGGACGGCGACAGCCCGCCCATCGCGTCGGACCCCTACCTGGTGGACCTGATTCTGGACAACCTGCTCTCCAACGCCATCAAGTATTCGCCGGCCGGCTCGGCCATCACGGTGGGGCTGCTGCCGGTGGGCGGGCGCCTGCGCTGCACCATCACCGACGAGGGCATTGGCATTCGGCCCGAGGACCTGGACCGCATTTTTGACCCGCTGTACCGCTCCGATGCCCTGCGCCACAAGCACATTGGCGGCACTGGCCTGGGCCTGTCCATCGTGGCCAAGGCCTGCCAGCAGCTGGGCATCGAGCTAGCCGTGGCCAGCGAGCTGGGCCGGGGCAGCACGTTCACGCTGCACTTCCCGGCGTAGAAGGGGGGTAGGGGCCGGCGCGGCCAGTAGTTGGTGAGGTTAGCTGGCTGTCAGTTGGTTGGCTTGCTGAATAGTATCTTCCGGCGCACCATCTGCCCGGTCGTATGTTTTTCCGTCTCTACCCGCCGGCCGCGCCGCTGCGGTCGTTTGTGCAGCATTACCTGGTAGCCCACGTGCGCACCGCCGACGGCCGGCCCGTGCCGGCGCCCAAGCCCCAGCCGCCCACGCCCAACCAGTTTCTGTTTTTTTACCCGCGCGATGAGGTGAAAAACTTTCACTACGGGCAGGCCCGCGAGCTGCGGTCGCCGCGCAGCATTTTGGTGGGGCCGCAGGTGTCGCGGGTCGATTTGAGTTTTGCCGCCGACCACCTGGTGGTGTGCGTGGCATTTCGGCCCGGCGGGCTGCACCGCCTGCTGGGCGTGCCGGTGAAGGAGCTGTTTGATTTTTCGGTGGAAAGCCGCGCCGTGCTCGGCCCCGCCCTCGACGACGTAGCCGACCGCCTGGCCGAGCTCACCGACTACGCCCAGATGGTGGCCACCGTCGAAAGCTACCTGCTGCGCGCCGCCCGCCGCGCCCTACCCCCCGCCCGGCCCCTCGATGCGCTGCTGCCGCAGCTGCTGGGCACCTGGGCCGCGCAACCCATTGAGCAGCTGGCGCATGAAGTCTGCCTCAGCCCCCGGCAATTTGAGCGCAATTTTCTAGAGCGGGTGGGCATGGGCCCCAAGCTGCACGCCCGCATCGTGCGTTTCGACCAGGCATTTCGGCTGAAGGAACGGCAGCCCGCCCTCGACTGGCTGACCGTGGCCCTGCAAACGGGCTACTACGACTACCGCCACCTGGTGCGCGACTTCAAGGCCTTTGCCGGCGTCACGCCGCCGCAGCTGCTGGCCGCCGATGCCTGGCACGCCCGCTTGGCACTGGCGGGGTAAGAATGTCGGTTTTTTACTACCAGGCGGAGCGTGGGGGGTAGGAGCTTTGCACCATCATTTACCTCCCTACCCCTATGAAAACCTGCTTGTTAAGCCTGGGCCTGCTGCTGGTGGCCGGCCGCGCTTTTGCCCAAACTACCGCCGCCGATGCGACTGCCATTCGCCACACGGTGGCGCGCATTACGGCCAACTACACCGACCACCACTTTGCCGACATGGCCACCTACACCACGCCCGACGTGAGCTGGGTGAACATCGTGGGCATGTGGTGGCGCGGCCGGCCCGCCGTGCAGGCCGCCCACCAGCAAATTTTCGATTCCATCTTCAAAGGCGTGGTTTTCAGGCCCGGCGCCCCCACGGTGCGGCCCATCGCGCCGGGCGTGGCGGTGGTGAATCTATACTGCCACGTGGGCGCCTTCTATCCGCCCGACGGCATCGACCACGGCACCAACAAGGAAGGCGACGCCGACGACCTGCTCACGCTGGTGCTGGTGAAACGCCAGGGCCGCTGGCTGCTCGCGGCGGGCCAAAACACGGTGGTGCGCGCCAGCGCCGCCGCCAACAACCCGGTAGGGCAGGCCCGCCCTACCCCCTTCGACCCCGCCAGAGTAGCCGACCAGCACTAATCTCGCTAACGCTTTTAACTTGCTAGCTATGAAATTTTTACTGTTGTGGCTGGCTGCCCGGCGACTTGTTCTTTTGAGTGGGGCCAGCTGCCTGGTGGGCTGGCTGGTGGGTAGCCAGTCGGCCTTGCTGGCTACTGGCTCGGCCGGACGCCTCAGCGGCGCTGCCGGGCGCACCGTGGCGGCCTCACCCTGGCCCTACCCCGACTCGCTCGATGCCGTAGTCGCCGCGCCCAAATTTCACCGCATATTATTTGAGAATGAGCGCGTGCGGGTGCTCGAAGTGACGGTGCCGCCCCACCAGCGCGAGCCGGTGCACACCCACCGCTGGCCCAGCGTGCTCTACAAAGAGCAAACCGGCAAAGGGCGCTACTACGACGCCACCGGCCAACTCCTGCACGAATCGACCACGCCCTACCGCAAAGGCCCCGACCTGGTGCGCGCCCGCTGGCAGGCCCCCGAGGCCCCCCACGCCGTGGAAAATACCGACGAGGTAGCCGACCGCTTCATCCGCGTTGAGCTGAAGTAGGGGGGTAGGAGCTAGCGCCGGGCGCGCCGGGAAGCGGCACTCCGGAAAAAGCGGGGTGGGGCGAAAAAAAGCGTCACCCCAAGTGGAGTGACGCTTTCTGGTTTTACGGGCAGGAGCCTACGCGGCCTTGGCCGGCTCGGGCACTTGCAGCTCGGCCACGTCGGCGGCCGAAAGCTGCAAATCCATCGCCCCGGTCAGCTCGCGCACCTGGCCGGGGCTGGTGCCGCTGGCAATGGGCGCCGTGATGCCGGGCGCCTGCATGAGCCAGGCCAGCGCCACCTGCGCCGGCGTGGCCGCGTGGCGGTCGGCCACGGCATCCAGGGCTTTCAGGATGGCGAAGCCCTTGTCGTTCAGGTATTTCTTGCCGATGCCGTCGCCGCGCTGGCTCTTCTTCAGGTCGGCCGCGCTGCGGTACTTGCCGGTGAGAAAGCCCGAGGCCAGCCCGAAATACGGAATCACGCCGATGCCGCTGCCCTGCACGATGGCCAGGTCGTCGTGCTCGAAGGTTTCGTGGTCGTAGAGGTTGTATTCGGGTTGGAGGCTCTCGTAGCGAGGCAGGCCGTTTTGGGCCGCATCCAGGGCTTCCTGCAAGCGCGCGGGCTTGAAGTTGGAGGCCCCGATGGCCCGGATTTTTCCCTCCTTCAGCAGCTCGGCGTAGGCTTCGAGCGGCTCGGTCACGGGCAGGCTCTCGTCGTCTTTGTGGCTCTGGTAGAGGTCGATGTAGTCGGTTTGCAGGCGCTTCAGCGAAGCCTCGACCGCCTGCTTGATGCGGGCCTTCGACAGGCCGTTTTTGCCCTCGCCCAGGTCCATGCCCACCTTGGTGAAAATGAGCACGTCGTCGCGGCGGCCGCGCTGGGCCAGCCACTTGCCAATCACGGTTTCGGACTGCCCGCCGCCCGCGTGGCCCGGCACCCAGGCCGAGTAAACGTCGGCGGTGTCGATGGCGTTGCCGCCGCCCGCCACGAAGGCGTCGAGCACGGCGAAGGAGGTTTTTTCGTCGGCCGTCCAGCCGAATACGTTGCCGCCCAGCACGAGCGGGGCAAGGTGCAGGCCCGAGTGGCCGAGTTCACGAGGAGTTGCCATTATAACAGGAAATGGTGGAAGAAAGGAAGCAACGCGTTGCGGTTGCGGATGCTGTATAAACTCCCCAGGCGGGTTTGAGTTGCGCACCTGGGGCGGGCAGGGGGGGTAGGGCGCGGGCGGCGGGCCAGCCGGCCCCGCGCTTTGGGAACCCACTACGCGCTTTTTGCCGCAGTTTTGTAGTTCGTATGGCGCAAGCCCTGTTGAGAGGCAAGCTTCCCCTTGGCCACGCCACGCGGAGGCGCCCACACCCGAATTTGCGCTACCTGACCCGCCCCCGGATGAAATCTGAAGCCTTTCGCGCGTTTCGCAGCCGCAACTTTCGCCTGTTTTTTGGGGGGCAGTCGTTGTCCTTGCTGGGTACCTGGATGCAGAAAACGGCCGTGAGCTGGGTGGTGTATGCCCAAACGCATTCCAAGCTGATGCTGGGCGTGAGCGTGTTTGCCACCCTGTTTCCGTCGGCGCTGTTTTCGCTGCTGGGGGGCGTGGTGTCCGACCGCTCCTCGCGCTACCGGGTGCTGCTGGCCACGCAAATCTTGTCGATGGCGCAGGCGGCGCTGCTGGCGCTGGCGGTGTATTTTTTCAGCACGCAGGCGGCCGTGTGGGCCATTATTGGGCTGAGCGCGGTGCTGGGCGTTATCAATGCCTTCGACGTGCCCGCCCGGCAGTCGCTGGTGTACGAGCTGGTGGACGATAAGCAGGACGTGCCCAACGCGGTGGCTTTCAACTCGACCATGCTCAACCTGAGCAAGCTGCTGGGGCCGGCCGTGGCGGGCTTTGCCATCGAGCGGCTGGGGGCGGCGGCCTGCTTTGGGCTGAACGCGCTCAGCTTCGTGGCCGTTATCGGGTCGCTGCTGGCCATGCGGCTGCCCGCGTTCGTGCCCAAGCCGCGCACCCAGCCCCTGCTGGCCGAGCTGACGGATGGCTTCCGGTACGTGCGCGACACGCCGGATATTCGGTTCATTATGACCACTATCGGGCTGGTCGCCTTGTTGGTGCTGCCCTTCACCACCCTGATGCCGGTATTTGCGAAAGATGTTTTTGGGGGCACGGCGGCCACCTTCGGCATCCTGGACGGCGCCATTGGGCTGGGCGGCTTCGCGGCGGCGCTCTACCTAACCTCCCTACCCCCCGGCGCCGACCTGAACCGGGTGATAACTGCCAGCAGCTTCGTGCTGGGTGTGGGGCTGCTGCTGTTTGCCTGCACGCCCTGGTACTGGCTGGCGCTGGCCTGCCTGGTAGTCGGCGCGTTCGGCATGATGGCCCAAACCACGCTCAACGTGACGCTGCTGCAAACCACCGTGCGGCCGGCCATGCGCGGGCGGGCCATCAGTCTCTACGTGCTGGTGTACACCACGGCGCTGCCGCTGGGCAGCCTGCTGGTGGGGGCCATTTCGGAGCGGGTGGGGGTGCGGGCCACCGTGCTGGCCGAGGGCGTACTGGCCCTGCTCATCGGGCTGCTCTACCTGCGCCACCTGCGCCAGGCCCGGGCGGGAGCGCCTACCCCCCGGCCGGCCGCGCAAGCCGGTTGAGCGGGTGGCAGGGGGGTAGGCGCTTCCGCTACTCCTCGCCCAGCGCCAGCTCCAGGCCCTGCAGCTCCTGGTTGAGCAGGCGCACCGCCGACTGCAGTTCATTTAGCATGTTGGCCCGCACCGTGAGCTGGTCGGCCGAGTACTGGCCGCCGGGGCCAAAAAGCAGGGCCGCCAGCGCCCGGCCTTGCTTCGACTCGGGGTGGGCAAGCTGGCCGTAATGCTCCCAGCGCTGGCGGGTGTTGTGGGCCAGGGCCGACTGGCCGCTGTTGCTGAACGCTGGCTCCGTGAGCATGTACCACACGCTGGGCGGAAATAGCTGGGCCGCTGGCTTTTCGGCCCACACTTCGGCCAGCAGGTTGCGCGGGTGGTCAAACTCGGCGGTGTGGTTGCCGGTGAGCGTGAGCAGGCCCAGGCCCGCCGCCAGCAGCCCGCCCCCAATGCCAAAGGCATACTGCCCCGGCTGGTTATCAATCACCGTGGTGCCGATGCCACTGGCAGCCCCAATGCTGATAGACAGCACGTTGAGGCGCTGGGTGCGGCGGTCGTCCTGGCCTTTGAGGTAGCCGGCCACCTGGTCGGCGCGCTCGCCCTCGCAGTCGAGCTCGGCGGCCAGGCTGCTCACGGTGGTGCTCACCAGCGCCACCTGCGCCGCCAGGCGCTGGCGCTGCTTCAGCACGGCCAGCTCGGCTGCCGGGCCAGGCTGCCGGGCGGCGGTTTCCTGCAAGGCCAGCAACTCGCGCAGCGCGGGCAAAATGCCGGCGGCATTGGCCGTGAGCAGGTTGCGGCGGGGGTAACGGGCCAGCAGCGCCGGCGTGAGGGCCGCCTCAAAGTTGGCCTGGGGCAAAAAGGCCGGGTTGTAGCGGTAGGGGAGGGGTGGGTCGCAGTAGCCGGCGGCCACCACCAGGCGCGTGGGCGGGCGGGTGGCGCAGCCGGCCAGGGCCAGCAGCGCCAGTAGCAAGTAGTTCTTGAGCATAAGTTAGCCTTCGTATAGCTCCAGCGGCAGGCCGTCGGGGTCGCTGAAGAAGGTGAAGCGCCGGCCCGTAAACTCATCCACCCGCACGGGTTCGCAGGCCACGCCGTGCGCCGCCAGGTGCCGGCGGGCGGCGGCCACGTCGGCCACCGCGAAGGCCAGGTGGCGCAGGCCCGTGGCCTCGGGCTGGCTGAGGCGCGGCGGGGGGGTAGGGAAGGAAAACAGCTCGATGACGTACTGCCCATGCACCGCCAGGTCGAGCTTATAGGAATCACGGGCGGCGCGGTGCACCTCCCGAATGATTTCCAGCCCCAGCACTTCGGTATAAAACCGCTTCGACGCGGCGTAGTCGGCGCAGATGATGGCGATGTGGTGCACGCCCCGCAGAGAAATAGCCATAGCGCGAAAGTAGCGCGGACTTTTAGTCCGCGAGCAGCAAGGATACCAACTCGCGGCCTAAAAGTCCGCGCCGCATTGCTCCGTTACCCAGCGGGTTTTGTCCTGCACCGGGCCGCGCTTGCCGGCCGGCGCGGGCACCCGCACGTAGCCCAGGTTGCAGAATACCAGCAGCTTATCGCCCGGCCCGAGGCCAAAAAACGCCTTGGCCGCCTCGGTATACGTGAGGCCGCCGCTGCTCCAGAAGCCGCCCAGGCCGTGGGCGTGGGCCGACAGGGCCAGGTTTTGCGCGGCGCAGGCCACGGCCTCGACTTCCTCCATCTTGGGCAGGGTAGGGGCGGCGCGGTGCATGGCCAGGGCGATGACGTGCGAGCAGCGCGGGGGCATTTCCCGCAGCTTCTCGTGCTTGCCCTCGTTGAATTTGGACCCGGCGGTTTCTTTACACAGCGCGGCCTGAAACTCGGCCAGCTTGCGCAATCCCGCGCCCGGGAAGCCCGACGAAGCGCCAGGGCTCGGTGCGCTTGTGGGTGGGCGCCCGGTTGGCGTTTTCGAGCAGCTGCCAGATGCTGGCGTCGGGGATGACTCTGCCGGCTTCAAACTGCGGCACGAACACGCTGCGCCGCGTGCGAATAAGGTCGTTGACTTGGGTTGGGTGGAGGGGGATAAGGAGGAAAATGTAGAACGGCGGGGCACTCTGTTTCCCGAACGGCTGGCTTCCCCCGGCGCCAAACGGAGTGCCCCGCCGTTTCACGGGCAAAACCTGCAACGCCCCCGCGGCTGGGTAGTCTTTGCGAGCTGGGCAGCTACCCAGGCGCGACTGCTTCGCCCGGTATTTTATCCGGCCCGACTACTTTTGGCAAAATCGCCTCGTTTTTCCTTTTTCGATGAAAAAACTTTCCTTTCCTAAGTTGCTGGCCGGCGCGGCGCTGCTGCTCGGCGCGGCCACGGCGCAAGCCCAGCAGGGCCTGCCAATTGTCATTCCGCCCGCCAACCTGCCGCCCTACGATGCGCGGGTGCTGTTTCAGCCCGACTACCTCAACCAGCCCGCGCCCGCGACCCGCACCGGCGGCGGCCAGCCCGGCGCCACCTACTGGCAAAACGCGGCCGACTACCAAATTGCCGCCAGCCTCGACGAAAAGGCGGCCCGCGTGACGGCCACCGCCACCATCACCTACACCAACAACAGCCCCGACGAGCTGCCCTTCGTGTGGGTGCAGCTCGACCAGAACCTGTTTCGGGCCGACTCGCGCGGGGCGGCGGCCACGCCCGTGGCGGGCAGCCGCTTTGGCAACGGGGCGCGCGGCTTTAAGGGTGGCGACTCGCTGCGCACCGTCAGCATTGAGCTGCACGGCAAGAAGATGCAGGCCAACTACCGCGTGAACGACACGCGGATGCAGATTATCCTGCCCGAGCCGATGAAGCCGCACGGCGACAAGCTCAAAATCAGCATCGCCTACGGCTTCAACATTCCCGAGTACGGCGCCGACCGCCTGGGCCGCCTCAAAACGCCCAACGGCGAAATTTTCGAGGTGGCGCAGTGGTACCCGCGCATGTTCGTCTACGATGACATTTCGGGCTGGAACACGCTGCCTTATATGTCGGCCGAGTTTTACCTCGAATACGGCAACTTCGACTACACCGTGAACGTGCCCGCCAGCTACCTCGTGGGCGGCTCGGGCGAGCTGGTGAACGGGGCCGAAGTGCTGACGGCCGCCCAGCAGCGCCGCCTGGCCGAAGCCGCCGGCTCGGACAAAACCGTGCTGGTGCGCACGCCCGCCGAAGTGACGCAGCCGGCCTCGCGCCCGGCCGGCCGCAACGGCCGCCTCACCTGGCACTTCCGGTGCCAGCGGGCGCGCGACGTGGCCTGGGCCGCCTCGTCGGCCTTCGTGTGGGATGCCGCCAAGATGAACCTGCCCAGCGGCCGCAAGTCGCTGGCTATGTCGCTCTACCCCGTGGAGGCGGCCCAGGATACGGCCTGGAACCGCTCGACGGAATACGTGAAGAAAAGCATCGAGTACAACTCCAAGCAGTGGTACGAATACACCTACCCGGTGGCCACCAACGTGGCCGGCGTGGTGGGCGGCATGGAGTATCCGGGCATCGTGTTCTGCGGGGCCAAGGATACCAAGGCCAGCCTCTGGGGCGTGACGGACCACGAGTTTGGTCACAACTGGTTTCCGATGATTGTGGGCTCCAACGAGCGCAAATACCCGTGGATGGACGAGGGTTTCAACACCTTTATCAACATCCTGAGCAGCCAGAATTTCAACAACGGTGAGTATAAGGCGCAGGGCGACGTGTCGGCCCGCCTGGCGCCCTTCACGACCCTGCAGATGCAGCTGCCCACGATGGACGTGCCCTACACCGTGCCCGACGTGACGCAGGCGCGCAACCTCGGCTACGCGGCCTACAGCAAAACCGGCTACGGCCTGTATTTGCTGCGCCAGGAAGTGCTGGGCCCCGAGCGGTTCGACTACGCTTTCCGCACCTATATCAAGCGTTGGGCTTTCAAGCACCCGCAGCCGCGCGACTTTTTCCGCACCATGAACGAGGTGGCCGGCGAAGACCTGAGCTGGTTCTACCAGGAGTGGTTCTTCAATAACTGGCTGCTCGACCAGGCCGTGACCTCGGTGGCCTACGTGAACCAGGACCCCACCAAGGGCGCGCTCATCACCCTCGAAAACAAGGGCCAGGCCGCCATGCCCGTGACGGCCGAAATCACCGAAACCGGCGGCAAGAAAACCACCGTGCACCTGCCCGTTGAAATCTGGCAGCGCGGCGGCACCTGGACGTTCCGGGCCAACACCACCGCGCCGCTAACTACCGTAGTGTTGAATCCGACCAATATCCTGCCCGACGTGAATAAGTCGAACAACACCTGGCGGGCCCTGAAGCTGCCCGAGTAGGGGTAGGGCCGCGTAGGCAACCCGCTGCACTACCATCAACGGCGCACTGCCGGGAGCCGCGCTCCTGTCGGGGCGCCGTTGTTTATTTGGGGGATGCAGATTGCTTTTACTCCGCTCGTGGTGCTTTTGCTGGCCGTGGTGGCGCAGGCGCTGCTGGCCGCCGGGCTGCTGTGGTGGGCCCGCCACAACCGCCTGCCCAACCGCTTTCTGGCCCTGCTGATGGGGACCATTGCGCTGTGGCTACTCGATGGGTTCTTCCGGGTGTCGGGGCTGTATGGGCAGGCGCCGGGGCTGTATTTTTCGCCCATCTACTACTCGCTGGCGTTTGGGCCGCTGCTGTATTTCTACGTGCGCGGCCTCGTGGACGAGGATTTTCGGTGGAGCTGGCGGCGCTACGGCTGGCATTTTGGGCCGGTGCTGGCGCAGGCCGCCTTGTATTGGTGGCTGCGCTTTCAGCCTTATGAAACCCGCAACTGGTTCTGGCAAACCATCCACCGGCCCTACACCTACCGGGTCGAGTTTGTGGGCACCTGGCTCTCGCTCACGGTGTACCTGGCCCTGAGCCTGCGCCTGCTGCGCCGCTACGGCCGCTGGCTGGCGGATAATTTTTCGGAAATCTCGGCCCTGCGCCTGCGCTGGCTGCGCTGGCTGCTGCTGCTGCTGGCCGGGGTGAGCCTGCAATGGCTGGTGGAAGTGGTGCTGCGTGAGCTTTTCGGGATTTATTACCAGTATGATTACTCGACCGAGCTGCTCGGCGGCGTGGTCTTCGTTATCGGTATCGTAGGCCTGCGCCAGGCCGACCGCCCTGCCGTGCGCGCCGCCGAGGCCGAACTGGCTACCGAAGCCCCGCCGCTGCCCGCCGCCCTACCCCCCCCCGCGCCGCCCGGCCCCGCCGCATCCCTACCCCCCGCCGCCGGGCCAACTGGCGCCGATGGGCCCGACCCCAGCGCCGCGCCCGCACCCCGGCCCGCGGCCCCGGTCGATGCGGCCGTGGCCGAACGCATCCGGCGGGCGCTGGAAGCCGACCGGCTCTACCTCAACCCCACGCTCACGCTGGCCGAGCTGGCGGCCCACACCGGCCTAGCCCCGAAGCTGATTTCCTTCACCATCAATGCCGGGCTGGGGCAGTCGTTCAACGACCTGGTGAACGGCCTGCGGGTGGCCGAGGTGCAGCGCCGCCTGGCCGCGCCCGACGCCCGGCGCTTCACCCTACTCGGCATTGCTTTCGAAAGCGGGTTTAACTCGAAAACTACGTTCAATCGGATTTTCAAGCAGTTAACCGGAGTAGCCCCGCGCGACTACGAGGCCAAGTAGT
>CAZZWL010000010.1:32624-67825 GCA_964657755.1 uncultured Rhodanobacter sp. | reverse complement strand
GCCTGCTGGCCGCCGGGCCGCTGGCCGCCCAAACGCCGCAGGATGCCCGCCCGGCCTCGCCGCCCGCCGCGGCGCTGGGCGCGCCCGCGGTGGCCGCCACCGGCCCCTGGACGCTCCGGCGCACCGTGGACTATGCCCTGGACCACAACCTGGACGTGCGCCTCAACCGGCTCACCGCCCAAGGCAATGCCCAGATACTGCGCCAGAGCAAGGCCGCGCTACTACCGACCGTCAACCTGAATGCGACCCAGGGCTGGAACTACGGCACCTACGTGAACCCGGTAACGTCGCAGTTTCAGAATGCGACGACGCGCTCCAATAACTTTGCCGGGCAGGGGCAATTAGTTATTTTTCAGGGTTTTGTACTTCGAAATACCATTCGGCGCAACGCCCTCGACTACGAGGCCAGCGTGCAGGACATTGAAAAATCCCGCAGCGACCTGAGTCTCAACGTGGCGTCGCAGTTTCTGCAGCTGGTGCTGGCCCAGGAGCTGGTGCGGGCCAACCAGCTACACGTCGATAATGACCAGGCCCAGATAGACCGCTCCAAGCTGCTGCTCAAGGCCGGCAGCATTCCGGAGAGTACGCTGCTCGATAGCCAATCGCAGCTGGCCACTGATGAGCTGAGCGTGGTTACGTCGCAGAACCAGGCCAATCTGGCGCGCCTGGCGCTGCTGCAATTGCTCAACATCGACCCGGCCACGGCCCAGAACTTTGAGATTGAGGTGCCCGCGCTGCCCGACCCCGACCAGGAAGCGCCCTACACGCTGGACCTGAACGCGGTGTACCAGCAGGCCACCGGCACGCGGCCCGAAATTCAGGCCGCCGACCTACGGGTGCAGAGCGCCCGCCGCAGCGTCGACATTGCCCGCGGCAACTACTACCCCCGCCTGTTTCTCAACGGCTCGCTTTCTACCCTGTATTCGTCGTCGCAGTCGTCGCGCATTTTCACCGGCGACTCCACGGCCGCAACTTATTTGCCGGTGTTGCAGCGCGCGGCGAACGGGGCCATCGTGCCCACCAGCTACGTAGTGACGACCGGCCGGCAGCCCAACTACGAGGTGCTGCCCTCGCGCTTCATCGACCAGCTGAGCAATAATTACGGTAAAGCCATTCAGTTTGGCCTGTCCATTCCCATTCTCAATGGCTTGCAGGTGCGCACCAGCGTGCAGCGTGCGCTCATCAACGAGCAGGCGGCCGGCGTGCGTGCCGAGCAGGCCCGCCTCACGCTGCGACAGAGCATTGAGCAGGCCTACGCCGACGCCCGCGCCGCCCAGCTGCAATACGCCGCCGCTACCCGCCAGGTAGCCGCGCTCACGCTCACGCAACGCAACTCCGAAATTCGCTTCAACAACGGCCTGCTCAATGGCACGGAGTTCAATATTGCCAAGAATAACCTCAACTTTGCCGTTTCCAACCAGCTGCAGACCAAGTATACGTTCATTTTTCGGCGCAAAGTGCTCGACTTCTACCAAGGCATCCCGCTGGGGCTGTAACAGTTAGCCGTTGGCTGCTGGCTGACGTTTTGAGAGGGGGTAGGGAAACATTTAAAAAGTTAACGGCTAATGGCTGGTAGCTAACAGCTTTAAAAAATGAAAAACAACCGTATACTGTACATTCTGGCGGCCGTAGTAATCGTGCTCATCGGGGGCTTCGCGCTGGCTAAAAAGCAAGGCTGGATTGGCAAACCCGCGGGGGACGAAGTGACGATGGCCACGGCCGGGCCGGCCACCATCGTGGAGAAAGTGAGCGCCTCGGGCAAGGTGCAGCCCGAAACCGAAGTAAAAATCTCGCCCGACGTATCGGGCGAAATCATTGAGCTGTACGTGCACGAGGGCGACTCGGTGAAGAAAGGCCAGCTGCTGCTGCGCATCCGGCCCGACAACTACGTAGCCATGGTGAGCCAGCAAAGCGCCGCCGTGGGCACCCAGCGCGCCAACGTGGGCCAGGCCCAGGCGCAGCTGGAGCAGCAAACCGCCAACGCCAAGCAAACCGAGCTGACCTACCGCCGCCAGGCGTCGCTGTACAAGCAAAAGGTGATTTCGCAGTCGGACTACGAGGCGGCCCAGGCGGCGTACAATGCCTCGCAGGAGCAGCTAAAAGCCATTCGGGCCCAGATAACGGCCGCCCAGAGCACCGTGCGCAGCGCCCAGGCCGGCTTGCAGGAAGCCCAGAAAAACCTCAACAAAACGACTATTTACGCGCCGGTGAGCGGCACCGTGAGCAAGCTCAACGTGAAAAAAGGCGAGCGCGTGGTGGGCACCACCCAGATGGCGGGCACCGAAATCATGCGCATCGCCAACCTCAACAACATGGAGGTGCGGGTGAGCGTGAATGAGAACGACATCATCCGGGTGCAGCTCGGCGACTCGGCCGACGTGGAGGTAGACTCCTACACCACGCAGAATGAGAAGTTTAAGGGCACCGTGACGGCCATCGCCAACACGGCCAAGGACGCGCTCACCGCCGAGGCCGTGACCGAGTTTGAGGTGCGCGTGCGCCTGCTGCCCGCCAGCTACCAGCACCTCGTGAAAACCGGCCCTAATGGCCACAGCACCGTGCCCTTCCGGCCGGGCATGACGGCCTCGGTCGATATCATTGCCGAGCGCAAAAGCAACGTGCTGAGCGTGCCGCTGGCGGCCGTGACGACGCGCTCGGACTCGGCCGCCGTGCGCAAAAACGCGCAGAAAGTAGAAGGCGCCGACGCCCGTGCCCAGGCGGTGGACCAAACCGGAGCCGCGCCCAAGGCGAAAATTGAGGAAGTGGTATTCGTAATAAAAGATGGCAAGGCCGTGCTGACGCCGGTGAAAACGGGCATCAGCGACTTCCAGAATATCGAGATTCTGAGTGGCCTCGCGGCGGGCACCCAGGTGGTGAGCGGGCCGTTCCGGGCCGTGTCGAAGACGCTGAAAAACGGCACCGCCGTTATCGTCAAAGACGCCGCCAGCCTCAGCAAAGACGCCCTGGCCGACACCGGCAAGTAGGGGCCGCGCCCTACCCCCCTCGTTTTGCGTAAGAGCGGGCCAGCGCGAGCTGACCCGCTTTTTCTTTGCAGATTATGGCCCTCTATACCCTTTGCCGGCCCACCGGGCGGCTTTTCCGCTCTGGCCGCCTAGTGCTGCTGCTGAGCCTGCTGGGCGGCGCGGCCCAGGCGCAGGTGCTACCCCCCCCGCCGGCCGCCACGCCCCCCGATACCGCGCGGCACAAATACCAGACGCCGCCCGGCGTGGCGCGCGTGCCCTGGTACCGGGGCAAGCTGGTGCGGGCCAGCGTGGTGCCGGCGGTGCTCATTGGCTACGGCATCAGCGTGTATGACGACCACGGGTGGTATTCTTCGCGCCGGGCGCAGGCCGACTTGCAGCGCCACTTCCCCGACTTCCGCAGCCACCTCGACGATTATGGGCAGTGGGCGCCCTACCTAGAGCTGGGCGCGGTGCTGGCTTTCGGCGTGGAGGGCCGCAACGACCGCGTGAACCTGGCGCTCATCCTGGTTAAGTCGGAGGCGCTGATGCTGGGTGCCGTGGAAATCACGAAGCGCGCTACGGACCACCTGCGGCCCGATGGCTCCGACTACCGCTCGTTTCCGTCGGGCCACACGGCGCAGGCGTTTCTAGCGGCCAGCATCGTGCACACCGAGCTGCGCGACAAAAGCCAGTGGTACGGCGTGGGCGCCTACGCCGTGGCCACCACCGTGGGTGCGTTTCGCATGCTGAATAATAAGCACTGGGAGTCGGACGTGGTGGCCGGCGCGGGTTTCGGCATCCTGTCGGCGCACCTGGCCTACCTCTCGCACCGCCACCGCTGGGGTCGCCGACCGGCCGACCGGCCGGGGGTAGGGCTGGCCCTGCCCAAGCCCAGCAAGGCCGAGTGGCAGGTAAGCCCGACGCTGCTGCCCGGCGGGGGGGTAGGGATGTACGTAAGCTGGCGAGCGAAGTAATACGGCCGGTGCCTACCCAAATATCTTCACCTGCTCGCCCTTGCGCTTGGTGCGCACGTACTGCCGGATAATCTGCTGCACGTCCTTGTTATCGGCGTAAGGCTTCACGGCCTCCCGAAAATCGGCCAGCTTGCGCGCCGAAAACGTCTCATCGACGTAGCCGAAGCCCACGTAGCGGCCGTTTTCAATCACGACCAGCGACTTCTCCTCGGCCCGCCGGCCGGTGCCGATGACCACGAACGACTCGTGCTCGTAGGTAATGCTGTCGATGGCCTCGTCCACGCGCTGGTTGTAGCTCTCGGGCGGCTCCTGGCCCACGCAGGCGCCCTGGCAGCGGTGCACCTGGTAGTCGAAGCAGGCACCCTGCGTCTTGTAGAGCCCGCACAGCTTCTGGCACAGGTTATACTTCGCAACCTTATGATACAGAAAGCCCTGCGCTTTGTACTGGTTACCGAGCGCGATGATGGGAATCTCCGAGTTGCGGGCGTCGGCGCGGCCGTAGTAGAGGCACTTGTAGCCGTTGTCGTCGGTCTTGAGGTAGATACCGGCCGGAAACACGCTGCGCCGCTGCGCCCGGTTATACGCCGGCTTGAGCTGCTTGATGAGGTGCGACTCGTAGAGCAGTGCCACCAGCTCCGAGCCGGTCAGCTCGTAAGTAATGTCGGCGATGGAATTCTTGAAATCCAGGCTCTTGCGCGACTTCACATCCACCGCGAAGTGCTGCTGAATGCGCTTGTAGATATTAATGCTCTTGCCCACGTAAATAACCTCGCCCGCCTCGTTGTGGAAGTAGTACACGCCCGTTTCCTGGGGCAGGGCGGCCACTAGCTCGGGCGTGATGAGGGGGGGTAGGAGCGCGGTTTTGATGGCCTGTGCCATTGCGGCCACCCGGCGCGGACTGGGCTTTTTATCAGCGGCGCTGGCGCTGCGGCCAGCGGGCGCCAGCGCATCCACGCGGGCCAGGGCGTCGGCGGCGTTGGCCTCGGCAAGGTCGCTGGCCTGGGTTATTTTCAGTAAGCGGTCGAAGAGCACGGCCGTAGCCTCGGCGTCGCCGGCGGCGCGGTGCCTACCCTCCAGCTGAATGCCAATGCTCTGGCACAGCTTGCCCAGGCTGTAGCTCGGCTGACCCGGTATCAGGGAGCGGCTCAGGCGCACGGTGCACAGCGTTTTGCGCGAGTAGTTGTAGCCCAGGTCCGCGAATTCCTTTTTGAGAAACGAGTAGTCAAACCGCACGTTATGAGCTACAAATACGCAGCCCTCGGTCATCTCCACCACCTTGCGGGCCACCTCGTGGAAGCGCGGCGCATCGGCCACCATGTCGTTGGTAATGCCCGTGAGCTGGGTGATGAAAGGCGGAATGGCGCGCCCCGGATTGACCAGCGTGGTATACGAATCGACCACCCGCTGGCCATCGTGCACGAAAATGGCCAGCTCCGTGATGCGGTCGTTGGCGGGCTGGCCACCGGTAGTTTCTAAGTCAATGATAGCGTACAAAGCGCGGGGATAGGAGGGCGAGTGCTGCTAACAAAGTTAGGGCGCCCGTTAGTTGCCGATAGCAGGTAAAATGGAGTGGCACTCCGTTTCCGGCTGAACAACTTGTTCAATCAGAAACGGAGTGCCACTCCATTTTACAACTCAAGCGCAATTACTTGTTCTTGTTCATTGCCAGCCAGTTTTTGGCTTGCAGAATGGCATCGTGCTGCTGCTGGAATACCGTTTTGGCACCGGCCGGCACGTCGGTCGACGACAGTACGGTTTCGTAGGTTTTCAGCGCGGTAGCTTCACCGGTTTCGGCGGCGTCCAGCACGGCCGAGTCATCCTGACCCGTAATAGCCGACTTAATGTTAATCCAGCCGCGGTGCACGGCGGCGGCGGCATCCGCTACCACACTCTCCGTGTTAGTGCCTTGGGCATCGATGCCATACTGCTTGGCAAAGCCTTCGAGGTCCGATACGAAGCCGGCGCGCTGCTGCGAGAACTGACTCAGCTTGGCTTTTAAATCGGCGCTTTTTACTTCTTCGGCAGCCTCCTGGTAACCTTTCACCGACGTGCGGTTGAGGTTGAGGATGTCGGTGAGGGCGCGGGCAATGGTTTCGTTAGCCATGATTCTTGTGGAATTAGAGTAGGAGTAAGGCAACAGCTACCAATAGGTTACTGTCGTGGAATACTATACGCATAGCCGCCAAGGAAGAGCTAAAAAAGAGCCAAAATCAACCGAATCTTATACGTCGGCTTGCTGGCTTTGGGCCCGGCGCGTGGCCGCCATCGTGGGTAGCCGCGGCTCGGGCGCCACGGGTGGGCGCTTGCCACGCACCCGGTCGAGCAGCCTGGCCACCAAGCCGCGGCCATCGGTGGGGTCTTTGGTCGTGGCCTCGCCGTCGCCCACGTCGCCGAGCAGGAAGCCCCAGGCCTCGGTACCCTTGTTAGCATCGAGCACTACCTTGATAACGGCCGAGATGGGCACGCTCAAAATCATGCCCGGCGTGCCCCACAGCTCGCCGCCCAAAATCAGGGCAATGATGGCCGTGAGCGGGTTAAGGCTCACCTTGGAAGCCGTAATCAGGGGCGAAAGAATGTTATCCGAAATCACCTGCACGCCCATAAACACGCCAATTACGGCCAGGCCGTGGCCCGGTGAGCCGGTTTCCACGAACGTAATCAGGGCCGGAATAATCGAGCCCACCGTGATGCCGACGTAGGGCACCACGGCCAGCACCGAGGCAAACACAGCAAAAAAGATGGCGTACTTCACGCCTAGCACCAGCAGCCCCACGGCGTTCATGATGGAAACCAGCACGATAACCGTAAACAAGCCCGTCATGTAGCCCTGCACCACATTCTGGATATTATCGACGGTGTGCAGCACGGTCGTGCGCTTGTCGGGCTCCACGAAGCGGAACATAAACTGGCGCAGGTGGTCGCGGTAGTAGAGAAAGCAGAAGACGTAGATGGGTACCAGCGTGAGGGTACTCAGCACGCCCAGCGTGGTGCTCAGCGTGGAGCCCAGGTATTTACTGGCATCCTTGCGGGCCGTGTCGAGCGAGGAGTTAATAATCTCATCGTGGCTAATGGTCTGAAAGCCAAAGCGCTGGCTCAGCTGCTGCTGCACCTGGTCGAAGTAAGCGACCAACTTGGTCTGGATGAGCGGAATCTCATTGCGCAGCCCGATTATCTGCGAGCCGAATAAGTAGATGAGTAATGCCAGGCTCGCGATGACCAGGATAATGGCCGTAGCGATGGCCAGCATCCGGGGCCACTTCCATTTTTCGAGCTTCGTGACGAGCGGCATCAGCAGCAGCGACAGCAGGATGGCATAGAGCAGCGGCAGCAGCAGGTTGTCGAGCTTGTGCAGCACAAACACCAGCAGCGACAGCCCCACGAGCAGAAACGTATAGTGCACCACGGGCGACTGCTTGACCTGCGCCGGGGCGTGGTTTGTGGTCGGGGAAGGTACGTTGCGGGGGGTATTGAATTGATTGGCAGGAGGTAGCATTCGGAATATAAGCTGGTAAATTGCTGCGCGAGGTAGGAAGAGGTAGGGCGCTTACGCAAAGCGGCCCGCTGCGTTGGGCTTCGCGCCGCGAACCTGACGCTACCAGCCAGTGTTAGCTAAGTAAATTGGCCGGGAAAGCTAAGCCGGCTGGCAAGTTCGGTGGTGGTTAACCGCTGTTTTTGCCGTTATTTTGCCTGGCCAATCCGCCTTTTTCTGCATCCTGCCCCATGAGTGAGTCCCTACCCGCCACCCCCGTCCACAGCTACAACGAAGACAGTATTCGCACCCTGCGCTGGGATGAGCACATCCGCCTGCGGCCCGGCATGTACATCGGCAAGCTCGGCGATGGCTCCAGCTACGACGACGGTATCTACGTGCTGGTGAAGGAGGTAGTGGACAACTGCATCGACGAGCACGTGATGGGCTACGGCCGCACCATCGAAATCAAGATATCGGAAAGTAAGGTGCAGGTGCGCGACTACGGCCGCGGCATTCCGCTGGGCAAAGTCGTGGACGTGGTGAGTAAAATCAACACCGGCGGCAAGTACGACAGCAAGGTTTTTCAGAAGTCAGTGGGCCTGAACGGGGTAGGGACCAAGGCCGTGAACGCGCTCAGCAGCTACTTTTTGGTGCAGAGCGTGCGCGAAGGTCAGCTTAAGGCCGCTGAGTTTTCGCAGGGCCAGCTCGTGAGCGACCCTACCCCCCAGAAAACCAGCCAGCGCAACGGCACGCTCATCACGTTCCAGCCCGATGAGACGATTTTCAAGAACTACCGCTTTATCCCGGAGTATCTCGAAAACCAAATTCGCTACTACTGCTACCTCAACGCCGGGCTCACCATCCACTTCAACGGCCAGAAGTACGTGTCGGAGCACGGCCTGCTCGACCTGCTCAGCGACAAAACCGACCAGGAGAGTCGGCGCTACCCCCTCATTCACCTGAAAGGGGAGGACATCGAGATGGCCCTCACCCACGGCAACGACTACGGCGAGGAGTACTACTCGTTCGTGAACGGCCAGTATACTACGCAGGGCGGCACGCACTTAGCCGCGTTTCGCGAAGCATTGGTGAAGACCGTGCGCGAGCATTACGGCAAAGAATACGACGCGGCCGACATTCGGGCGTCGGTCATCGGGGCCATCTCGGTGCGGGTGCAGGAGCCGGTGTTTGAGAGCCAGACCAAGACCAAACTCGGCAGTATCAACATGGGGCCCGACGGCCCGACGGTGCGCGGCTTCATCCTCGATTTTGTGAAGGAGCATCTCGATAACTACCTGCATAAAAATCCGGAAACCAAGGAGTTGCTCAAAAAGCGCATCGAGCAGAGCGAGCGCGAGCGCAAAGACATGGCCGGCGTGAAAAAGCTGGCCAACCAGCGCGCCAAAAAAGCGAATTTACATAACCGTAAACTGCGCGACTGCCGCTTTCACCTGGGCGAAAACGCCAAGGATGGCGCCGAGAAAGAGCCGCTCACGACCCTCTTCATCACCGAAGGCGACTCGGCCAGCGGCAGCATCACCAAGAGCCGCAACGTGGAGCTGGAAGCCGTGTTCAGCCTGCGCGGCAAGCCGCTCAACTGTTTCGGCCTCAAGAAGAAGATTGTTTACGAGAACGAGGAGTTCAACCTCCTGCAGCATGCCCTCAACATTGAGGAAGGGCTAGAAGGTCTGCGCTACAACCGCGTGGTAATCGCCACTGATGCCGACGTCGATGGCATGCACATCCGGCTGCTACTGCTCACGTTCTTTCTTCAGTTCTTCCCCGACCTGGTGCGCAACGGCCACGTATATATCCTTGAAACACCGCTGTTTAGGGTGCGTAATAAGAAGGAAACTATCTACTGCTACAACGAGGGCGAGAAGAAGGAAGCCATGCGCAAGCTGGGCCGCAACCCCGAAGTAACGCGCTTCAAGGGCCTGGGTGAAATCTCGCCCGACGAGTTTGGCAAGTTCATTGGCGAGAATATCAAGCTAGAGCCGGTTATTCTGCAATCGGACCGCTCGGTGCAGCAGGTGCTGGCCTACTACATGGGCAAGAATACACCCGCCCGCCAGGAGTTTATCATCGACAACCTGCGCCTGGAGAAAGACTTAGTGACGAGTGACGTGCTGCCGGTGGCCGAAATAGCGCTGGTGTAGCTGCTCCTTAAAACACTGCGCATAAGCCTGCCGTAAAGAATACATGCCGTTACATCACCTCATTTATGAAAGCCACGCGCGGAAGCTATTTACAGAAAACGAGCTAGTGGAGCTCCTGCAAAAAGCCCGGATACATAACGCGGCTAAGGGCGTGACCGGCTTGTTACTTTATGCGCCGGACGGCCGCTTTATCCAGGTGCTCGAAGGGCCAATGGAAGCAATCTATCAGCTTTATTTTGAGCATATTACCCGCGACTCACGTCATTCTCAGGTGCAGCTGCTGGCGGCGGGTGTGCTCGACCGGCGGCGCTTCAGCGGCTGGCGGATGGGTTTTCGGCACGCTACCCCCGCTGCGCTGACCGAACTGTCTGGCCATTTCGACACCGCCGACGCTGCGTTTTTGCTGCCCCTGCTGCCTAACCTGCCCAGTTCGCTGCTCGATAAGCTGCTCGACTATGTACAGTACACGGCTCCCAACGAGAACCTCGAAGAAACGAGCTGATAGCCGTCTTGGTCCTACAGATAGTGCCCTCACCTGCTTGCCAGGCGAGGGCTTTTAATTGCGATAAGAAGGGTGATACTATTTTTGTTAGCAGAGTAGGGTGCAAGGCTAGCTAAATAATTTGGGAACTTTCTGGGCGCCGCAAAACTTGCTAGGCTGGTGCTTGGCGCCCTATTTTACGGTACTTTTGACGGCAGCTTGCCGATTTTACGTTTTCTCCAGTGGCTATTTCTACTCCTCCTTCCTTCGACGATTCTGAACCTGACTACCTACAGCCAGGCGATTCACTGGATTTTGACCTGCCTGCCCCGGCCCTCGATGCAGCGGCTGAAATCCCGGTGCCCGAAGTGGCTGCTGACGCGGCGCAGGCCGTGGCCCGCACGCTGTTTGGCGACGAGGCGGCCGACGAAGCTGAGCCCGCGCAGTTCGCGACGGAAACTGAGCCCGACTCGCCCGCCGAAGCAGGGGCGGAAGAAGAGCCCAAGTTTGCCCCCGGCGAAGTCATCCACGACGTGAACAACGTGCGGGGCATGTACCAAAACTGGTTTCTGGACTACGCCAGCTACGTGATTCTGGAGCGGGCCGTGCCCGCCGTGGAGGATGGGTTGAAGCCCGTGCAGCGGCGCATTCTGCACGCCATGAACGAGATGGATGACGGCCGCTTCAACAAGGTGGCCAACGTGATTGGCCAAACCATGCAGTACCACCCGCACGGCGACGCCAGCATTGGCGACGCGATGGTGAACCTGGGCCAGAAGGACCTGCTCATCGAGACGCAGGGCAACTGGGGCGACGTGCGCACCGGCGACTCGGCCGCCGCGCCGCGCTACATCGAGGCCCGCCTCAGCAAGTTTGCTCTCGAAGTCGTGTTTAACCCCGACATCACGGACTGGCAGATGAGCTACGACGGCCGCAAGCGCGAGCCCGTGACGCTGCCCGTCAAATTCCCGTTGCTGCTGGCGCAGGGGGTAGAGGGCATTGCCGTGGGCCTGAGTACCAAGATAATGCCGCACAACTTTCGCGAGCTGTGCCAGGCCAGCGTGGCCGTGCTGCGGGGTAGGGATTTCCAGCTCTTTCCCGATTTCCCGACTGGTGGCCTGGCCGATATTAGCAACTACCAGAACGGGCAGCGGGGTGGGCGCATCCGGCTGCGGGCCACGATTGAGAAGGTCGATAAGACGCTGCTCATTATCCGCGACATCCCGTACGGCACCACTACCACGGCGCTCATGGAGAGCATCGTGAAGGCGAGCGAGGCCAACAAAATCAAGATTAAGAAGGTGGTGGACAACACCGCCGCACTGGTTGAGATTCAGGTGCAGCTGCCGCCCGGCATTAGCCCCGACCTCACCATCGACGCGCTCTACGCCTTCACCGACTGCGAAATCTCCATCTCGCCCAATACCTGCGTCATCATCGACGACAAGCCGCGCTTCGTGGGCGTGGAGGACATGCTGCGCCTGAGCACCGGCAAAACCGTGCGCCTGCTGGAGCGTGAGCTCGAAATCAGGCAGCAGGAATTGCAGGAGAAGTGGCACTCGGCTTCGCTGGAAAAGATTTTCATCGAAAACCGCATCTACCGCAAGATTGAGGAGTGCGAAACCTGGGAGCAGATTCTGGAAACCATCGACGCGGGCCTCAAGAAATTTGTGCGCGTAGAGGGCGAGAAGCTCAGGGCCAATGATTTGCGCCTGGTTATTCGCCGCCCGGTGAGCGAGGACGACCTCACGCGCCTCACCGAAATTCGCATCAAGCGCATTTCCAAATACGATGGCTTCAAGGCCGAGGAATACATTCAGCGCCTCGACGCGGAGCTGCTTGAAGTGGCTGACCACCTGGCCAATAGCACGCGCTACGCCATCGCCTATTTTGAGAACCTGCTCAAAAAGTATGGGGTAGGGCGCGAGCGCAAAACCCAGCTGCGCACCTTTGATATCGTGACGGCCCAGAAGGTGGCGGTGGCCAACCAGAAGCTCTACGTGAACTACCAGGACGGCTTCGTGGGCTACGGGCTGAAGAAGGACAAGGAAAAGGAGGACCTGGTGAAGCACATTGCCGACTGCTCCGACCTGGACGACATCATCGCCATCCGACGCGACGGCACGTTTGTGGTATCCAAAATCGCGGAGAAGACCTTCATGGGCAAGGACTTGCTGCACGTGGGCGTGTACAACAAGAACGACGACCGGCTGGTGTACAACATGGTGTACGTGGACGGCGCCAGCGGCATCAGCTTCGCCAAGCGCTTCCTGGTCACGGGCATCACGCGCGACAAAATCTACGACCTCACCAAGGGCACCAAGGGTACCAAGACGCTGTACCTCACGGCCAACCCCAACTCGGAGAGCGAAACCGTGACCGTGCAGCTCGCCGACAAGGCCCCGGCGCGGGTCAAGCAGTTCGAGTTCGACTTTGCCGAGCTGGCCATCAAAGGCAAGGGCTCGATGGGCAACATCGTGACCAAGCAGCCGATTAAGAAAATTACCCAGAAGTCGCTGGGCGACAGCACGCTGGGGGGTAGGGAAGTCTTTTTTGACAGCGTGGTGGGCCGCCTGAACCACACGGGCCACGGCCGCTACCTGGGTGCGTTTGATACCGAGCACGTGGTGCTGGTAGTGTACAAAGACGGCTCCTACGAGCTGAAGTCGCCCAGCCCCACGCTGCACTTCGACGTGCCCAACATCGTGCTGCTGCGCAAGCTGGAGCCCGACACGGTGGTGAGTGCCGTGTACGTAGAAGGGGAAACTAAAACGCACTACGTCAAGCGCTTTCATATCGAAACGACCACGATGGACAAGCCCTTCACGTTCATCTCCGAAACCAAGGGCTCGAAGCTGCTGGCCGCCAGCACCTTTGCCGAGCCGCTGGTAGAAGTGAAGCTGCAACGCGACAAGAAGGCCGATAAGGAAACCGAAACCCTGCGCCTCGACCAGTTTATTGAGGTGAAAGGCTGGAAGGCGATGGGTAATAAGCTCAACTACTACAAAATTCACAGCCTGAGCCTGCTCACCGACGAGGGCCCCGAGCCAGTGCGCCGCGAAGCCAAGCGCCGTGGCCCCGCCAAGCCTGAGGAGGGTAGCGACGCGCCCAGCGAGGCCCCGGAACCGCCCATGTCCGTGGACGTAACTGACGAGGAAGTGGCCCAGTCGCAGGCGCTGCTGCGGCGGCCCAAGGCGCAGCTGGGCCTGTTTTCGGGCTAGGTGTCGGCACGTCGCCGCGCCCGGCGGCGTTATCCTTTGACTATGCAGGTGGTTCGCGCAAAAATGGTGGTGCTGATGCTGGGCCTGGCGGGGCTGGGGAGCCCGCGCGCGGCCCAGGCGCAGAAAACCACCACCACGTCGCAGCCCTCGCCCCCGGCCTCGCTCGAGGCGGGCGAGCTGGCCAGCCGGGTGCCAACAAAGTCTTCACTGGCCCCCGACTCGGTGGCGTTGCGCCAGCACCTGCGCCAGGCGGCCGCGCTGCAAGCCAAGTACAAAGACTCGGAGGCGCTGGCCCAGTACCAGGAGGCGCTCAGGCTCAACGCGCGCCACTACGTGAGCTTATGGCGCGCGGCCGTGCTCAGCGTCAGCATCGGCAACCGCTACTCGGACGAAACCCGCAAGAAGGCCTATTTTGGCGCGGCGCGCGACTACGCCACCCGCGCCGTGGCCGTGCATCCGCTGGGGGGCGAAAGCAACTACGCGCTGGCCCTGTCCCTGTTTAGCGAGGCGGGGCTGCTGAGCGCCCGCGACCGGCTCCGCATTTTTAAGGAGCTGCGCACCCCCGTTTTCCTGGCCGTGGAGCACCGGCCCGACCTGCCCGAGGCGTGGCAGCTGCTGGGCCGCTGGCACTACCGTGTGGCGCATTACAACGTGCTGGAAAAAAACTTTTCGCGCATTTTCCTGGGTGGCTACCCGCAGGGGGCCTCCACCCTAAAGGCTATTGCGGCCTTCGAAAAAGCCCGGCAGCTCGACTCAACGCGCATTCAGTATTGCTACGACCTGGCGCGGGTGTATAAGTACCAGGGCCTGCGCCGCCGGGCCATTCGGGTACTCCAGGCGGCCATCAAGCTCCCGACCTACACCAGCGATGACCTAACCATGAATCGCCTGTGCCAGCAGCTGCTACCCCCCCTGCAGCGAGCCGTGGCCCGGCGCGACCGGATGCACGCCCGCTGGTACGAGCACCTGCGGGCCACCCCGGCCGCTAGCACTACTGCCCACTAAGCCAGCCGGGCCCAGCTACCAAAGCAGCTGGGCCCGGCTGGCTGTTTATGTCCCAATAGCGGTTAAGCGATTATCAACTCAGTCTCGCTGCTGCGCGGCTGGCCCTGGTAGCTGCTGCTGTCTTCTTGCTTGGTTGGCTCTTCAGTTGGGGCCGGGGCGTGGGCTGCCGGCGTTGCCACCTGCGTGCCGTAGATGTGCGCTAAGTCATGAATAACGCCTTGGTCGCTCACTTCCAGGTCTTTGAGCACGCCGTCGGCAATGTCATACACGAGGCCGTGGAGGCGGGGCGGGTTGTCGCCGCGCATGGCATTCTGAATAATATTAGTTTTGGCCAGGTTGCGAATCTGCTCAATTACGTTGAGCTCCACGAGGCGGCGCAGGCGCTGCTGCTCGTCCTGAATGCGCAGCAGCTCGGTTTCGTGCAGGCGCACCACGTCGCGAATGTTCACCAGCCAGTTGTCGATGAGGCCGTACTGCTTGTTGGCCGCCGCCGCCGCTACCCCCCCGCAGCCGTAGTGCCCCACCACCAGGATATCCTGCACGCCCAGCACCTCCACCGCGTATTGCAGCACGCTAAGCAGGTTCATGTCGGTGTGCACCACCATATTGGCGATGTTGCGGTGCACGAACATCTCGCCCGGCCCGGTGCCCGTGATGCCCGAGGCCGGCACCCGCGAGTCGGAGCAGCCAATGAAGAGGTAGCGCGGGGTTTGGCCATTAGCCAGGCGCTTGAAAAACTCCGGGTCCTCGGCGTTTTTCGTGGCCACCCACTGGCGGTTGTTGGTCAGAATATCCTGCACGCCGCCAGTGGTTTTGGCAGCGGCTTGGTTGGAGCGCGTGTTCATGAAGAAAGAAAGAAACGGGGAATAAACTAACGAAAAATAGCGGCCAGGGGCTAGTGTGCGGTCATGGCTACCTGGGCAATGCCGCGCAGCTCCAGCTCAATGCCCCGCGCCGGGGCCGCTTGCCGAAACGCCTCGATGGCTTCGAGCACGTCGTGGTCGATAACATCGGAGCGGGAGCCATCGAGCACCACGCGGCTGCCGCTGGGGAGTTGTTCCAGCGTCGTCACGATGCTGGCTTTGTTGAGGAAAGAGACGTGCTCGGGCAGGCGCAGGTGCAGCACGCTGGCGGTATCACCGGGGTCAAGGTCGGTTTCATCGCGCCGCAGGTAGGAGCCGGCCTTGGCGTTGTCTTTCAGAATGAAAAAGAAGCCCAGCACCAGCCCAATGCTCACGCCCTTGAGCAAATCGGTGAACAGCACGGCCATAATAGTGATAATGAACAGCCCAAACTGTGCCCAGCCCAGCCGCCACTGCTGGCGGTAGAGCGCGGGCTTGGTCAGCTTGAAGCCCACCACCAGCAGCACCGCCGCCAGGGCCGCCAGCGGAATCATATTCAGCACCGCACCCAGAAACAACAGGCTAATCAGCAAGAGAATACCGTGAATAAACGCCGCCAGCTTGGTCTGCCCACCGGCCGCGATATTGGCCGACGAGCGCACGATAACCGCCGTGAGGGGGAGGCCGCCCAGCAGGCCGCTCAGCAGGTTGCCCGCGCCCTGGGCCAGCAGCTCGCGGTTGGTGGGCGTGTGGCGCTTGCGGGGGTCGAGGTTGTCCACGGCCTCCACGCTGAGCAGCGTTTCGAGCGAGGCCACGATGGCGATGGTGAAGGCCACGCCGTAGGTGGCCGGGTTGCGCAGGGCGTTGAAATCTGGGAAAATCATCTCGCCCGCCAGCTGGCCCAGCGAGGTTACCACGGGCAGCTTCACCAGGTGTTGGGGGCGCACCTGCCAGGCCGGGGCCACCCGTTGCAGCAGCTGGTTGAGGGCCACGGCGGCCAGCACGGCCACCAGGGCGCCCGGCACCAGCCGCGCCCAGGGCTGCCGCCGCACCGGCGCGCTGCCCCACAGCAGCACCAGCGCCAGCCCTACCCCCCCCACCAGCACCGAGCCGGGGCTAACGTGCCGCGCCGCCGCCCCAATGGCCGAAAAGGTATTCTGGCCATTGAACTGCAGAAAATCCATATCCTCGAAGTAGTCCGTATCGGCCCCCAGAAAATGCGGCAGCTGCTTTAGTATCAGGATGATGCCGATGGCCGCCAACATGCCGCGGATAACCGCCGCCGGAAAATACAGCGCGATGATGCCCGCCCGCGCCACGCCAAACAGCAGCTGAAAAGCCCCCGCCACGACCGTAGCCGCCAGCACCGCCGGCCACGAGCCCAGCGTCGAGATGGCCGACAAAATCACCACCGTGAGGCCCGCCGCCGGCCCGCTCACGCTCACCGCCGAGCCGCTGAGCACGCTCACCAGCACGCCGCCCACGATGCCCGCAACGACGCCCGCCAGCAGCGGCGCCCCCGAGGCCAGCGAAATACCCAGGCACAGCGGCAGCGCCACCAAAAACACCACCAGCCCCGCCGGCGCATCCTGGCCAATGGACCCAAACACGGACGCCGGCGGCGTGGGCGCATTCGGCGGAGAAGTGGGCGCGATGGGCGTGCCCGTGCGTGCCGGAGTAGAACTTACTTGCATGAGAAGCTGCCTAGAACGTAGGGAAAGTGGCTGCCCGAATTTTCAAAAGCCGGACATTTCTCCCGCAAGTGTACGGCCGCGCAATTAAGATGAAGTTAAAGTGAAATTAAAACGAAATTAAAAGCATCAAACTGCTGATTCATAAAATTTTATCCGCTAATAAAAGGCTGATTTATTGCTCGCTACGCACCGCTCCAGCTGAGCTATCAGGCTACCGGGTCGGTGCCTTCAGGGCCAGTCGGGGGGGTAGGGGCGCGGGGCCGGGGGCGCGCCGCTGCCGAGTTGCCGCGCGGCTACGCTGGTCCGGCGGCGGGCCACTCCAGCCACACGCGGGTGCCGCGGCCCGGCTCGCTGGCCAGCCGCACCAGTCCCCCGTGTAGGGCCATGATGCGCGCCGTGAGGGGCAGGCCAATGCCGTGGCCCGGCACCGTCCGCGCCGCCGCCGCCCTGAAAAACGGCACGAACACCTGCTCCAGGTCGGCGCTCGCCAGGCCGGGGCCTTCGTCGGCCACCAGCAGGGTAGGGCGGCCCCCGCGCCGGGCCAGCGTGGCCGTGACGGGCCGCCCGCTGCCCGCCGAAAACTTGCAGGCATTGTCGAGCACGTTGAGCACGGCCGCGAGCAGCAGCGGCTCGTTGCCCATGACCGTGCAGGCGCCGGCTTCTGTGCCTTCGCCAAACTCCAGGTCGAGGCGGCAGGTGGGGTAGCGCTGGCCCACCTGCTCGTGGGCCAGTAGCAGCAGCTCATCGAGCGGCACCGGGCCCATCGCCAACTGCGAGGGGTCGCCCGAGGCGTGGGCAATTTGCAGCAAGCCGTTGGTGAGGCTGGTGAGCTGGCGGGCGGCGTCGAGGGTACGCTGGAGCACGCGGCGGTACTCGGCCGTGGGGCGCTCGGCTTGCAGCAGGGCCACTTCGAGCTCGCCAGTGAGGGCCGTGAGGGGCGTGCGCAGCTCGTGCGAGGCATCGCGCACGAAGGTGCGCTGCCCGGCAAAGGCCGCTTCGAGGCGGTCGAGCAGCTGGTTGAAGCGCGTGGCCAGCAGGTCCAGTTCGTCGGCGGGGCCGGCGGCGTGGCTCAGCCGCTGGCCCAGGTCGGAGGCCGTGATGCCGTCTACTTCGCCAATCATGCGGCGCAGGGGCCGCAGCGCCTGGCCCGCAAAAACCCAGCCCCCGAAGCCCGTAAACAACACGGCCGCGAGCAGCCCGCCGGCCAGCACCTGCCGCAGCAGCCGCAGCTGCTGGCGGCTGTCCTCATCCACCGACGAGGCCACTACCACCAGCTCGCCCAGGCGCGGGTCGGCGTAGAGCAGGCCCACCGTTTCGTGAAAGTTGTGCTCAGGCTCCAGCACCGCCCGGCCATCGTGGCGCACCTCTTGCAGCCAGGCCGCCGGCACCCGCCGGCTAAAGCTGCGCTGGCCCTCCCGAAACACCAGCCGCCCCGCCGCATCGTACACCCGGCCCTCCTCGGCGGGTAGCGTGCGGTAGAGCTGCCGCAGGTAGCGCCGGTACGAGGCTACCTTGCCCGAGTCGGCGTGCACCTGGCCATCGGCGTACACGTGCCCCATCACCTCGGCCCGGCTAAACAGGCTTTGGGTGAACGCTTCGCGCCGCGTGTGCTGGGTGAAAAAATAAATCACCACCAGAAACAGCACCAGCGTCACCACCAGCAAGGTGCCAAACTGAAGCGCCAGGCGCAGGCGAATGGACATAAGAGCAGGCGAAAGGAGGGGGGTAGGAGGTAAGCCGGAAGCGGGAACTGCTACCCCTCGCGCAGTACGTAGCCCATGCCCACTAGCGTATGAATGAGCTTGGTAGCGAAGCCTTTATCCGCCTTTTTACGCAGAAAGTTGATGTACACGTCAATGACATTAGAGCCCGTGTCGAAGCTCATATCCCAGACGTGCTCCAGCAGCTCGGCGCGGCTCACTACCCGCCCTTGGTGGCGCAGCAGGTATTCGAGCAAGGCAAACTCGCGAGCCGTGAGCTGAATGGGCTGGCCGGCCCGCTCCACGCGCTTGGCGGCTGGGTCGAGGGTGAGGTCGGCCAGGCGCAGGGGCGCAGCGGCGGCCGGCGCGTCGGTGCGGCGGCGCACCAGCGCCCGCACCCGCGCCAACAGCTCCGCGAAGGCAAAAGGCTTGACCAGGTAGTCATCGGCTCCGGCATCGAGGCCCCGGATTTTATCGTCCGTTTCGCCCAGCGCCGTTAGCATCAGGATGGGTACGCCGGGGTCGTGGGCGCGCACTTGCCGGCACACCTCCAGGCCACTGAGGCCGGGTAGCATCTGGTCCAGAATCAGGCAGTCGTACTGCGTGCTTTGGGCGCGGTGCAGGCCCAGCAGGCCATCGGCGGCCAGGTCCACGGTGTATTCCTGCTCAGTAAGGCCCTGGTGCAGAAAGGCCGCCACCGAGGGCTCATCTTCGACAAGGAGAATTTTCATAGCCAAGTAAGTACGCAGCTTTTCGAAAGCCCGGCGCTGGGTGTCTAGTCAACCCGCAAATTTGCGCGCTGGCGGCCGGTCGGCGGCTAGCGGCCGTTAGCCAAGCCTACGCCGGCGTTATTTTTGACCAGTTTTACGGTTGCCCTACCCCCCCATGCCCCGCCGGCTTCTTCCTTTTTTGGCTTTGCTGCTGGCTGCTTGCCACGCTACCCCCGCCGAGCGGCCCGATACCCTCGTGGACCTGGCCACCGTGCAAAGCGGCCCCCGCGTGCAGGCCGATGAGCTAGACGGCGCCATTCGGCAGCAGCCCGACAATACCGGGCTGCTGGCCCGCCGCGCCACCCTGCGCCTGGCCGCTGGTCAGCCCGAGGCCGCGCTGCGCGACGTGGATGTGGCCCTGGCAATTGACGACCAGGATGGTAACCTGTACTACCTGCAGGCCCGGGCCTACCGCGCGCTCGGCCGCCTCCCGCAGGCGCTGGCCGCTGCTCGCCGCGCCGCCGACGCGGGCTTCAACGCGCCCGAGCTGCCGCTGCTCGAAGGCGAAACTCACCTCGCCGCGCATCAGTACGACGATGCCCTGGCCAGCCTCGACCGTACCCTGCGCCTCGACCCCGACCAACCCGCCGCGCTGTTTTACAAAGGCTTGGCCTACGCGGCTACCCGCGATACGGCGCAGGCCCTCGACTACCTGCGCGCCGCCCTGGCCCGCGACCCGCGCGAGCCCGAGATTCTGCACCAGCTGGCCTTTCTGCTCAATGCCTACCGCGTGCCGGAAGAGGCCGCCGCCTACGCCAGCCGGGGCCTGCGCCTCGACTCGGCCTCCGGGGCGCTGCACTACGATTACGGCCGCCAGCTGGAGCTGTTGGGCCGCCCCGACAGCGCCCTGCGTTACTACCGCCGCGCCCTGGCCCTCGATACCACCCAGTACCGCGCCGACTACCGCTTGGCCCTGGCGGCCAGTGCCCACGGCCAGCGGCCGGCCGCCGTCATTCCGCACTTGCGGCGCGCCCTGCGCCTCAACCCACGCCTGCCCCAGGCCCGCGCCATCCTGGCCGAAGCCCTGGAATTACAGCGTCGCCTGCCCGAAGCCCTGCGCCAATACCAGATGCTCGTGCTCGAAAACCCGAGCAACCAGCACTGGACTTACAAAGTGTGGAAAATAGGGGAGCAGGTCCGCGCCGCCTTGCCCGACAGCCTGCGCCCGGCCCCGGTGTATTACCGCCGGGCCGCCGTGGCCCCGGCCCGGCCGTCCCAGCCCGTGGCGCCACTGTTGGCGCGCCCGGTGCGCTAGGAGGGGGGTAGGGAAGGCATTGAGCGCGCAAAACCGTACGTAGCTTTCCTTGCTGGTGCCCCCCGGCGTAACTTGCGCCTGCTTTGCGCCCACCGCAAGCAACAGCTTAGTAGTTATGCTCCATATCACCCTCCCCGACGGCTCCGTCCGCCCGGTCGAAGCCGGCTCGACGGGCTACGACCTCGCCGCCAGCATCAGCGAAGGCCTGGCCCGCAATGCCTTGGCCGTGAAAGTAAACGGCGAAATCCGCGACCTGCATCGCCCCCTCACCGACGACGCCACCCTCGAAATTCTTACCTGGAACGACGCCGGTGGCAAGCAGGCCTACTGGCACTCCTCGGCCCACCTCATGGCCGAAGCCCTCGAAGCGCTCTATCCTGGCGTGAAGCTGGCCATCGGCCCGGCCATCGAAAATGGCTTCTACTACGACGTGGACCTCGGCGAAGGCCGCACCATCTCGAGCGACGACTTCCCGACCATCGAGAAGAAAATGCTGGAGCTGGCCAAGAATAAAAGTAAGTTTGAGCGCCGCGAAGTGCCCAAAGCGGAGGCCATTGCCTACTTCACCGAAAAGCAGGACCCCTACAAACTGGAGCTGATTGACGGCCTCCAGGATGGCCAGATTACGTTCTACTCGCAGGGCAACTTCACCGACCTCTGCCGCGGGCCGCACATCCCCGATACGGGCACCATCAAGGCTGCTAAAATCATGAACGTGGCCGGCGCCTACTGGCGCGGCGACGAGAAAAATAAGCAGCTCACCCGCCTCTACGGCATCACGTTTCCCAAGGCTAAGGACCTCACCGAGTACCTCGAAAAGCTGGAGGAAGCCAAGCGCCGCGACCACCGCAAGCTGGGCCGCGAGCTGGAGCTATTCGCCTTTTCGGAGCGGGTAGGGGCTGGCCTGCCACTGTGGCTGCCCAAGGGCACGGCCCTGCGCGAGCGCTTGGAGCAATTTCTGCGTAAAGCCCAGGTAAAGGCTGGTTACCAGCCGGTTGTGACGCCGCATATTGGCTCCAAGGAGCTGTACGTAACCAGCGGCCACTACGAGAAATACGGCGCTGATTCGTTCCAGCCTATCAAGACGCCCAACCCCGGCGAGGAGTTTTTCCTCAAGCCGATGAACTGCCCCCACCACTGCGAAATCTACCGTACCAAGCCCCGCAGCTACCGCGACCTGCCGGTGCGCCTCGCCGAGTTTGGCACCGTGTACCGCTACGAGCAGTCGGGCGAGCTGCACGGCCTCACCCGCGTGCGCGGCTTCACCCAGGACGATGCGCACATTTTCTGCCGCCCCGACCAGGTGAAGGAGGAGTTTCAGAAGGTGATTGACCTGGTGCTCTACGTATTTAAGGCGCTTGGCTTCAGCGATTTTACGGCCCAGATTTCCCTTCGCGACCCCGAAAACAAGACCAAGTATATCGGCACCGACGAAAACTGGGCCCTGGCCGAGAATGCCATTAAGGAAGCCACGGCCGAAAAGGGCCTGAACACGGTGACGGAGCTGGGCGAGGCGGCTTTCTACGGTCCCAAGCTCGACTTTATGGTGCGCGACGCGCTGGGCCGCCGCTGGCAGCTCGGCACCATTCAGGTCGACTACAACCTGCCCGAGCGCTTTGATTTAGAGTACGTGGCACCCGACAACACCAAGCAGCGCCCCGTCATGATTCACCGGGCCCCGTTTGGCTCGCTGGAGCGCTTCGTGGCCGTGCTCATCGAGCACACCGCCGGTAATTTCCCACTCTGGCTCTCGCCCGAGCAGTTTATCGTGCTGCCCATCTCCGACAAGTTTGCCGACTACGCCTACGAAGTGAAAGCGCGCCTCGAAGCCGCCGACCTGCGCGGCACCGTCGACGCCCGCGACGAGCGCATCGGCCGCAAAATCCGCGACGCGGAAATTGCCAAAACGCCTTATCTATTGGTAGTAGGCGAAAAAGAAGCGCAGGACGGTCTTATCAGCGTGCGCCGCCACGGCGAGGGCGACATCGGCTCGATGCCCCTCGACAGCTTTATTAAGAGCGTCAACAATCAAGTGGCCGAAGCGATGGGATAATAAATTCAGGTCATTAGCCCCTAGCTGTTAGGCGTTAGCCTTCTTTCTTGGGAAGGCTAACGCCTAACAGCTAGGGGCTAATAACTTAAAATTGCCCTGTCATTTTGATTTGCCAGTAAAAAGTCGGATATTTGCCCCCCGAACGACTGGTCAATGCGCCAGTTATTCACTTTGCGTAATATTACCGCCACATTTTAGCAGGAGGACTTTCGCCATAGCTACCCCGAATCGTCGGTACGTGCCCCGCCAGCAGGTGGAGGAGCCGTTCAAAATCAACCAGAAAATCACCGCCCGCGAGGTTCGCCTTGTGGGGGATAACGTCGAGCAGGGTATTTACCCGACCGACCAAGCCCGCAAAATGGCCCAGGACCAAAACCTGGACCTGGTGGAGATTTCGCCCACTGCTGTGCCGCCCGTGTGCCGCGTCATCGACTACTCGAAATTCAAGTACGAGCAGAAGAAGAAGACCCGCGAGCTTAAGGCGAAGCAAACCAAGGTAGTCCTCAAGGAAATCCGCTTCGGACCCAATACGGATGACCATGACTTTGACTTCAAACTCAAGCACGCGCAGGAATTTCTGAAGGAAGGTGCCAAAATCAAAGCCTACGTGCACTTCGTGGGCCGGAGCATCGTCTTCAAAGAGCGGGGGGAAATCTTGTTGCTCAAGTTTGCCCAAGCCCTTGAAGAGTTGGCCAAAGTAGAGCAGCTACCTAAGCTTGAGGGCAAGCGGATGTTCCTCTACTTGGCTCCTAAGGCTGCCGTGGTGGCAAAAGCTGCCGCGCCCAAGCCCGCCGCTACCCCTGCCGACAAAGACAAAGCACCCAAGGAGGCTAAGCCTACCCAGGAGCCTGCCGCTACCGAATAGCCTAACCCCGTTTGTTGATGGCTGCCGTTGCCGACTAAGCCAGTCGTTCAGCGTCAGTACCAAACAATCAATAATCAACCCAACCCCATGCCCAAAGTAAAAACCAAGTCGGGTGCCAAGAAGCGTTTCAAGCTGACTGGCACTGGCAAAGTAAAGCGTAAGCACGCCTTCAAGTCACACATTCTGACCAAGAAGAGCACCAAGCGCAAGCGTGCCCTCACCCACAGCGGCCTAGTTAGCTCGGCCGATATGAATCGGGTGAGTCAAATGTTGAACATCTAAACTATCACCAGGCTTCCGGCCACAATCAAAGCTCAGTTGCTACTGAGCGCCGGCTGCCAAAAACAATCAGGTTATGCCAAGGAGTGTAAACCACGTGGCCTCGCGCCACCGTCGTAAGAAAATAATGCGCCTCGCCAAAGGCTACTATGGCCGGCGCAAGAATGTATGGACCGTTGCGAAAAACGCCGTAGAAAAGGGCTTGCTCTATGCCTACCGCGACCGCAAGGTGAAGAAGCGCGAGTTCCGTGCGCTCTGGATTCAGCGTATCAACGCTGGTGCCCGTGAGCACGGCCTCTCGTACTCGCAGCTGATGGGCGGCCTGAAAAAGGCCGGTATCGAGCTCAACCGCAAAGTGCTGGCTGACCTCGCCTTAAACCACCCCGCTGCATTTGCTGGCATCGTGGAAAAAGCGAAGTAGCCTGTTGCTTGCTTTTGAGCAGCCACTACTTATTTATTGAAAAGCGCCTGCTTCGCTATGGAGGCAGGCGCTTTTTTGCGCTATTGGCTGGCCAGGTGCTGGAGCATGAGGCAGCAGGCTTAATGTGCCGTGGAAATGTTGCAAGCTAGTGCGGCAGCAGGAAGAGGGAGCCGATGGCCAGTAGCAGTGGCACAGTCATCACCAGTGCCCCAAGCTTCAGGAATTGCCCGGCGCTCACGGTTATATTTTCGCGCCGCAGCGCTACCAGCCACAGAATGGTGGCTAGCGAGCCCGTCACGGAGAGGTTAGGGCCCAGGTCAATCCCAATGAGCATGGCGCTCTTAATCATCTCCGATACATGGGCGGTTTGCAGCACGTTGCCCGTAATCAGGCCTGCGGGCAGGTTATTCATTACGTTGCAGAGCAGTGCTACCCCCACGCCGCTGGCCCAAGTCGTTTTGGTGGCCGACTGCTCGGCCCCGGTGTTGAGGAGGGTGGTGAGCCACTTGGTGACGCCTGTTTTGTTGAGCGCTTCCACCAGCACAAACAGCCCGGCTACCAGCGGCAGCACCGACCACGATACGTTTTTCGCAACCGCAACCGGGTTTTTACGCGCGGTGAGGAGCACGATAATGGCCGTGAGCGTGCCCGTAATGGCGGTGGGTAGGCCCAGCGGCGAATCAAGGGCTGAGGCTACCAGCAGCGCCACCGCCGTAACCCCGATGCCGGCCAGGGCTACCTGCCCGCCGCGCCCGAGGGCCGGTAGCTCAAGGTGCTGCTCAAGGTGCTGGTCCAACTCGTCCCGCTGCGTGCGAAACAGCAGAAAGTAGGTAGTCACGATAGAAACGGCCGCTGGGAGCAAGTAGCGCGGCAGCCAGACGAGCAGCGGCGGCATGTGCGCGCCATAAATAACGAGGTTGGCTGGATTGGAAATGGGCAGCACGAAAGAGGCCGCGTTAGCGATGAAGGCGCAGATAAATAGGTACGGGAGCGGATTTTTTACCTTGGCGGCCCGCACGGCGCTGGCCACGGCCGGCGTAAGCACGACCGCCGTGGCATCGTTGGAGAGGAAGGTGGTAACCACTATTCCCACCAGATAGATGAGTAAAAAAAGCCGCTGGGCCGAGCCTTTGGCCAAGCGGGTGGCGTGGGCGGCGAGCCAGTCGAAGAGCTTTTCCTCACGGGCAGTTTCGGCCAGCAGCATCATGCCCGTCAGAAACAGGTACACGTCGAGGCCCTTCGCCACACCTGCCAGGCCCTCGGCTGGCGTCAGGAGCCGGAAAAGGAGCAGCAGTGCCGCGCCACTTACTGCCCACACGTATTCGGGGACTTGAAACGGCCGGGTAATGACCAGCGCAATGGAAAATACTGAAATGACCCAAATGATGATAATACTGGTTTGCATTGCAGCGATACGCCTGAGCTGGTTTTAGATAGAAATAGTTTGGTAGTGCGGTTAGGACCCAGTTGGACACTCTACATTCCGTGCTCTTCCTAGGCCCTACTGCGTTGGCAGCGTCGCTAACCTGCCCCAGCCGGCGCGCCGGCTGGCAATGCGCCTGGGGCAGCATCAACTGCTGGCGTCAGGCTGGCCCTTTGTCCCGAAGGCCGTATTGCAGCCATGCTGGGCGTGGGTGAGTTTTTGGCTGCTGGAGGGGGGTAGGAAGAAATAAACGGCGGCGCAATACGCTTTTTACGGCAGCTGACTGGCGGGTCTTATTTGCGCTGGCGCGCCGGCTGAGTGCGGCCAGCTGCACCGATTGGGGCTGTACGCAGGTATTTGCTGCTGCGTTGGGGTAATTCCTCCCGGGCAACCCACCGTGCACGTTTTCCGGTTGCAGCCACGTGGACATCAATCTGTTGCGTGGCAGACTCAATCGGGGAGGGTAGTGCGTACCTTTGCACCCCCAAATGTTAGCCTTGCCTGCGATGATGCCCGATTACCTTATTAATAGAAAAGCACTTGCGCAGCAATGTGCGCAAGTGCTTCGTTTACAAGTAGCGGGGACGAGAGTTGAACTCGTGACCTCAGGGTTATGAATCCTGTGCTCTAACCAACTGAGCTACCCCGCCAAGTCGGTTTGGGAGTGCAAAGGTAACAAAAAACCCGCTACCTGCAAGCCTAAACCTGAAAAATGTTGCTTTCCTGCTCGCGGAGCCGCTTTTGAGAAGCGATTGGCTCGGGCTTTCTTCTTCTTCCCCTTATGGTTGTGCCTACTGCTGGTGCCAAGCGGCGCTTCGAGATGGAATACTCGATAAACGCTTCCCCCAAAATCCTTTTCCCCTACATCGCCTCAGCCTCCGGTTTGTCGCAGTGGTTTTGCGACGACGTCCGCCTCGACCCCGAGCACCGCCTGAATATGGTGTGGGACAAGCAAAGCCACTACGCCGAGATTGCTGCCCAGCGCCCCGGCCGCAGCATTCGCTACGTATTCCTGGACGAGCACAAACGGCCGCTGAATGATGCCAACTACCTGGATTTTACGCTGGAATCGTCGCGCATCACCGAT
Source organism: uncultured Rhodanobacter sp. (assembly GCA_964657755.1). Lineage (GTDB taxonomy): Bacteria > Bacteroidota > Bacteroidia > Cytophagales > Hymenobacteraceae > Hymenobacter. The sequence goes on along the minus strand of CAZZWL010000010.1, from coordinate 41,161 downwards.
GAGGTATTTTTGCGGGTGACGGACTATTCTGAGCACCCTGATACGCAAGAGCATCAGGAGCTTTGGGAAGGCTTGGTGGGTAAGCTCCGGGAGCAGGTGGGGGGGTAGCGCCCTGCGCACTAGAAGCCGCTGGCTGGCGTTAGGTTTCGGATTTCGGCGCGTTTGCGCCATTCCTTTGCTGCTGTGAAAAAACTAGACAAGCTTATTCTGAAAGCCTTTGCCGGGCCATTTCTGCTCACGTTTGCGGTGGTAGAGTTCATTTTTTTGACGCAGCTACTGCTCAAATATCTGGACGATATTATAGGTAAAGACCTGGGTATTGCGGTAATTTTAAAGCTGCTTTTTTTTCTCAGCGTCACCATCGTCCCCATCTCGCTGCCGCTGGCCGTCCTGCTCTCCTCGCTGATGACGTACGGCAGCCTGGGCGAGCACCACGAGCTAACGGCTATTAAGGCCTCGGGCGTAGCACTGACGCGCATTTTGCGGCCGGTGTGGCTGGTGAGCCTGACGCTGGCCGGCATTGCCTTTTGGTTTAACGATAGCATCGTGCCCAAGGCCAACCTCAGCGCCTACAGCCTGCTCTGGGACGTGCGCCAGAAGAAGCTGGCGCTGGATATTCGCCCCGGCGTGTTCTACAACGGTATTCCGGGCTATACCATTAAGGTAGACAAAAAAGTGGGCCCGAATAAGGATATCCTGATGGGTATTATGATTTATGACCACACCCAGAAGTCGGGTAATGCCACGGTAATGCTGGCCGATTCGGGCCGCATGTTTACGCGATTTAATGGGCAGTATCTTGGTTTTGAGCTTTTTAGGGGTCACAATTACATAGAGCAGCCCGATGCTCAAAACCGGTCGGCTGCTTCTTTCATCCGGCAGGGCTTCAAGCGCAACATGATAACCTTCTCGCTGGCCTCGTTTGACCTGAATAACACGAAGAAGGAGTTGTTCAGTACCAACCGGATGATGCTGAACATTCCGCAGCTTTTTCATGCCTCCGATTCTATTCAGCGCACGCTGGCCCGCGAGCGCCGCACGCTGCCGGCGCGCCTGGGCGGCTACTATACTTATCTCCGGCTCGACACTACTGGCCGCGCCCAGAACCGTAAACTCGCGGCCCTGCAAGTACCCGCCACCCGCCTACCCCCCCTCACGGCCACCCAGCTGGAGCAGGCCCTCAACCGGGCCCGCAACGTGAACTCGTTCATCATGGCCACCTCGCAGCGGCTCTATGAGATTGCCCGCGAGTCGGCCGAGTTTCGCATTGAAGTGTATCGCAAGTACACGCAGTCGACGGCCGTCCTGCTCATGTTCGTCATCGGGGCGCCGCTGGGGGCCATTATCAAGAAGGGCGGCTTGGGAGTTCCCATATTGGTGTCCATTCTCTTTTTCATCGTCTTCTACGTGCTTGATACGATGGGCTCGAAGTACGGCCGGGACTTCGTGCTGCCGGTGGGGGTAGGGATGTGGTTATCGAATGCCATTCTGTTTCCTTTCGGCGCCTTTTTCCTTTACCAGGCATATAACGACTCGGGCTTGCTGGAGCTGGACTTCTGGCGCCGGCTGGCACAGCGGCTGCCGCGCTTCCCGCGCCTGCGGCAGTTGGCAGCCCCGATTACGGAAGGGACCTAGGAATTGCGGCCAAAACTCCGTACCTTTGCACCCGCCCCGAGTTGTGGGGTACGCTTTTTCTCTTATTTTTCAATCTAAGACGGGTTCTCCCTATCTGCCGATGATACTCTCGACCGAGGCCAAGCAGGCCATCTTCGAAAAAAACAGCCTTCAGAAAGTAAACACCGATACTGGCTCGGCTGAGTCGCAAATCGCGCTGTTTACGCACCGCATTCAGCACCTCACTGAGCACCTGAAGGTTAACAAGAAAGACCACAGCACCCGCCTGGGGCTGCTGAAGCTGGTAGGTAAGCGCCGCCGGATGCTGGATTATCTGCAGCACCGCGAAATCAACCGCTACCGCGCCATTATCAAAGAGTTGGGTATCCGTAAGTAAGCCCACCCGCTGTGAGTAGGGAGCCTTCCAAGCGAGGGTTCCCTACTCTTTTTTTTGCCCATTGTCTGGTTAGGCATGAGACGTTAGACATGAGCTACGAGCAGCCGCTGGCTTACTCGTGCAATGTCGAAGCGGGGTGCCCGTACAGCCTCTCATGTCCCGCGTCTCACGTCTAACGTCCAACCCACAGAAATGCCCGCTCCCCACGCGATTACTAAAACCCTGGCGCTGCCCGACGGCCGCCAGATTTCCATTGAAACCGGCAAGCTCGCCAAATTTGCCGACGGTGCCGTTGTCGTTCGTCTCGGCGACACGATGCTGCTGGCCACCGTCGTGTCGGCCCCGAGCCAGCGCGATGGCGTCGACTTTCTGCCGCTATCGGTTGACTATCAGGAGAAGTTTGGCTCGGCCGGTAAGATTCCGGGCTCGTTTCAGCGCCGCGAAGGCCGCCTGAGCGACTACGAAATCCTGATTTGCCGTCTCGTAGACCGCATCCTGCGGCCGATGTTTCCCAAAGACTATCACTACGAGGTGCAGGTGATGATTACCCTCATCTCGGCCGACAAGGAGGTACAGCCTGACGCGCTGGCTGCCCTGGCCGCCTCAGCGGCCCTGTCGATTTCGGATATTCCGTTTGCCGGCCCGATTTCGGAAGTGCGGGTGGCCCGCATCGACGGTCAGTTCCAGATTAACCCCAAAACCAGCGACCTAGCGCGCGCCGATATGGACCTCATCGTGGGGGCTACGGCCGACTCGGTTGCTATGGTAGAGGGTGAAATGAACGAGGTAAGCGAAGAAGAGATGGTAGCTGCTATCGCCTTCGGCCACGAAGCTATCAAGGCTCAAGTAAAACTCCAGCAGGAACTGGCCGAGGCTGTGGGCCGCACGCCGGAGTCGCAGCCCCGCGAGTATCCGAAGTATGAGGAGAATGAGGAGTTGAAAAAGCTCGTGCATGAAGGCATCTACCAGGGTGCCTACGATGTAGCTCGCTCGGGCAACGCAAGCAAGGCCGGCCGCAAGGAAGGCTTCACGAACGTGAAAAAAGCATTCCTGGACAAGCTGATTGCCGAGCAGCCGGAGTTAGACACCAAGCAGTTTAGCCGCTACTACTCGTCGGCCGAGAAGAAAGCCATCCGCGATATGATGGTGAATGAGCGCGTGCGTCTAGACGGCCGCCAGCTCACCGAAATCCGTCCTATCTGGTCGGAAATCAACTACTTGCCCGGTGCCCACGGCTCGGCCATCTTCACCCGCGGCGAAACCCAGAGCCTAACCACGGCTACCCTCGGCACCAAGCTCGATGAGCAGATTGTTGACCAGCCGCTGACCAAGGGCTACTCCAAATTCATGCTGCATTACAACTTCCCCGGCTTCTCGACCGGTGAAGTGAAGCCCAACCGCGGCGCTGGTCGCCGCGAAATCGGCCACGGTAACCTAGCGGCTCGTTCGCTCAAACGCGTGCTGCCGCCCGACGACGAAAACCCCTACACCATCCGCATCGTGTCGGACATCCTGGAATCGAATGGCTCGAGCTCGATGGCCACCGTCTGCGCCGGCTCGCTGGCGCTAATGGACGCTGGGGTGAAAGTGCGCGCGGCCGTGGCCGGTATCGCGATGGGCCTTGTGCAGGATAAAGAAACCGGCGAGTACGCCGTGCTTTCGGATATTCTGGGTGATGAGGACCACCTCGGCGACATGGATTTCAAGGTAACGGGCACGGAGAAAGGTATTTGCGCCTGCCAGATGGATATCAAAATCCAGGGCCTGAGCAACGAGATTTTGACCGCTGCTTTGCACCAGGCCCGCGAAGGCCGCCTGCACATCCTGCGCGAGATGGCCAAGACCATTGCCGCCCCGGCTGCTGAGCTGAAGGCGCACACGCCGCGCTCGCACAAGATGCTGATTGACAAAGAGTTTATTGGTGCCATTATCGGGCCGGGCGGCAAAGTCATCCAGCAGATTCAGAAGGATACCAACGCCACGGTTATCATCGAGGAGAAGGACGAGAAAGGTCACGTGAGCATCTACGCCTCCAACCAGACGGATATGCAGGGTGCCATTGACCGCATCCGGGCCATCGCGGCGCAGCCCGAAGTGGGTGAAACCTACAAAGGCAAGGTGCGCAGCATTCAGCCCTACGGCGCGTTCGTGGAAATTATGCCGGGTAAGGATGGCCTGCTGCACATTTCAGAGGTAACGCACGAGCGTATCGCCTCGCTCGAAGGCGTGCTGGAAGTAGGCCAGGAAATCGACGTAAAGCTGGTGGATATCGACAAGAAAACCGGTAAGTATCGCCTCTCGCGCAAGGTGCTGCTCGAAAAGCAGGCGTAATTTTTGAGCAAGTGGGGGAGACTAGCCCAACCGCTAGCCTACTCCCCCGCCAAATGACCCAAAAGAACTTTCGCTCGTATAGCCTTGTTGTTTTCGGTTAGATTGGAATAAGCTCAGAAAATCTATTATCTTCCGAACAACTTCTTTAGAACTACCTAGTTAGCGCCGTTACCGATGAGACAGCTAAAAATCAGCAAGCAGATTACCAACCGCGAAAGTCAGTCGCTGGATAAATATCTCCAGGAGATTGGCAAAGTGGACCTGCTGACACCCGACGAGGAGGTGACGCTGGCGCAGCGCATCCGCGATGGTGACCAGAAAGCGCTCGAAAAATTGACTAAAGCCAACTTGCGCTTTGTAGTGTCGGTGGCAAAACAGTATCAGAACCAAGGTCTTAGCCTGGGTGACCTCATTAATGAGGGTAACCTCGGCCTTATCAAAGCCGCCAAGCGTTTTGACGAGACCCGAGGCTTTAAGTTTATCTCCTACGCCGTATGGTGGATTCGCCAGAGCATTCTGCAGGCTTTGGCCGAGCAGAGCCGTATCGTGCGTCTGCCCCTGAACCGGGTAGGCTCGCTGAATAAAATCAGCAAGTCGTTCTCGGAATTGGAGCAGAAATTTGAGCGGGAGCCTTCGCCCGAAGAAATTGCCGAAGTGCTGGAACTGACGACCTCCGAAGTCGTGGATACCCTGAAGATTTCGGGGCGCCACGTATCCGTGGATGCGCCGTTTGTGCAAGGCGAAGAAAACCGCCTGCTCGACGTGCTCGAAAATGAGGACGAAGAAACGCCCGACTCGGGCCTGATGAACGACTCGCTGCGCAAGGAAGTGCAGCGGGCTCTCTCAACCCTGACCAAGCGCGAAGCCGACGTTATTACGCTCTACTTTGGGCTGAATGGCGAAGCCGCTCTAACGCTGGAGGAGATTGGCGAGAAGTTCAACCTAACCCGCGAGCGGGTTCGTCAGATTAAGGAAAAAGCTATTCGCCGCCTGCGTCACACGTCGCGCTCGAAGGCTTTGAAGCCTTATCTGGGCTAATTTTTACGTAAATTCGTTGACCCAAAACCCCAACCGTGAGGTTGGGGTTTTTTGTAAGGTGGGCATAAGCTTATCCTTGGTTTACTTATCCGAATTATTAATACGGTAAGCTAACGCTTACCTTGTATATGGAACACATTCATTGCCTGATTATTGGCTCGGGCCCGGCGGGTTATACCGCCGCTATTTACGCTGCGCGGGCGGGCTTGAACCCTGTGATGTACCAGGGCCTGCAGCCCGGCGGTCAACTCACGATTACCAACGACGTAGAGAATTTTCCAGGCTATCCTGACGGCATTATGGGGCCGGAGATGATGGAAGACCTGAAAAAGCAAGCCGCCCGCTTTGGTACGGACATTCGCTACGGCATTGCGACTAAAGTCGATTTTTCGGGACACCCGCACAAAATCACGGTGGATGAAACCGTGGAGCTAACGGCCGACTCGGTTATTATTGCCACCGGTGCCTCAGCCAAGTGGCTGGGCCTACCCTCCGAAGCGCGCCTGAACGGCTCCGGCGTGTCGGCCTGTGCCGTGTGCGACGGCTTTTTCTACCGGGGCAAGGAAGTAGCTATCGTGGGGGCTGGCGACACGGCTGCTGAGGAAGCTAACTACTTGGCCAATCTGTGTTCAAAAGTCTACATGCTGGTGCGTAAGGATGCCATGCGGGCATCAAAGATTATGCAGAAGCGGGTGCTCGATAATCCCAAGATTGAGGTGCTCTTTGACACGGCAACTGACGAGATACTGGGTGAACACGCGGTAGAAGCGGTGCGAGTTAAAAACCTGGTTACGCACGAAACGCGCGAAATTCCCGTTCATGGCTTCTTCGTGGCAATTGGCCACGAGCCTAACTCCAAGATTTTCCACGACTACTTGCACCACGATGAGCAGGGGTACTTGAAAACCCTACCTGGCACGTCCAAGACCAATGTGGATGGAGTGTTTGCCTGCGGTGATGTGCAGGACTTTACCTATCGCCAGGCCGTGACGGCCGCTGGCACGGGCTGCATGGCCGCGCTCGATGCGGAGCGCTACCTGGCAGGCCTGCATAGCTAGCTACTATCGCCTGGGGGCAACTAAATGCCTCGACTGACGACCTTTTGTTAACACGCAGCGGTGACCCCAGGCTCAGGGCACTGTTGCCATTCAGGGCTGCATTTGAATTTCCCCAAGCCTTTTTTTCGTTTCCTCACGCTTGTGTTGCTCTTGGCCAGTTGGCTGGGGGGTAGCGCACCGGCGCAGGCCCAACGTCGCAAAAAAACGCCCGTCCCCAAGGCACGGGCCGGTACGCCGCGTAGCCGCGACTTTTTTCGTATTCGCACCCCCACCATGCGCTACGTGAAGCCGGATACGACGACTATCATCGAAACCGAAGAAATGCCCGACGATAAGTCGGACGCTGCGAAATCCATCTTCAATCCGGCCCGTAAGCTCAGCATTGTGAGTGAGGATACGACCACGCTTAATGAGGGTGGGCAGGAGATTGTGGAAATGTCCGATGAGGTGCTTATTGACTCGTCGTGGGTGAAGGTGGCGGGCTATTACTCCATCTGGGACACGCACAATATCAATCCTTACCGGGTCGACGGCCGGCGCATCCGCGATACGCTGACGCTACGGCTGGTGGACCCCGACCGCCAGCGCTTTGCCAAGATGCCCCTGGGAAAAACGCCCATTACGTCGGGCTTCACCTTCCGCTGGGGTCGCTGGCACTTTGGGGTAGATTTGGACCTGGAGACGGGTGACTCCGTGCGCGCCGCTTTCGATGGGGTCATCCGCATCAGCAAGTGGGACGGCGGTGGCTACGGTAATTATCTGCTTGTGCGTCATTACAATGGCCTCGAAACTCTCTATGGTCACTTGAGTAAGCCGCTGCTACCCGTGGGTACCTTCGTGCGGGCCGGCCAGGTAATCGGGTTGGGAGGGAGCACTGGCCGCAGCACGGGCTCGCACCTGCATTTTGAGGTGCGCTACGAGGGTAATCCTATCAATCCTACTTACGTCTACGACTTCCCCGACTACAAGCTGCGCGGCGAGACGTTTACCATCACCTCGGCCCTGTTTAATTACTATAGTCGTGCCCTGCATCGGGGTAGCCGCAGTCGCGGCGAGCCCACGGCGGCGCGTCAGGTAGCCACGCATCGGATTCGCCAGGGTGATACGCTTTCCGAACTTGCTGACCGCTATGGGGTGCGCGTAAGTGCGCTCAAGCGCCTGAACCCCAAGTTGCGCGGTAAGTTGCAGCCCGGCCAAAAGCTACGGGTGAAATAGGGGGGGTAGTAGCCCCAAGGTGGGGTGGCTGCTTGAAAATGACTATGATTCCCGTCGGGTAGCCCACCCGGTATCTTTGCACCAGTCAGCCAACGCTGGCCACAACTTTATGAAACTGGATATTTTGGCCTTGGGTGCCCACCCCGACGATGTAGAAATGTCGTGCTCGGGCACGTTGCTGGCAGCCGTGGCGGCGGGTAAAAAAGTAGGCATCGTGGATTTTACGCGCGGCGAGCTGGGCACGCGCGGTACCCCCGAAATTCGCGCGGCGGAATCGGCGGCCGCGAGCAAGATTCTGCAGCTCAGCGTGCGGGATAATCTGGGGTTACCCGATGGTTTTTTTCGGAATGACCGCGAGCATCAGCTGCCGCTCATCGCGGCCATTCGGCGCTACCAGCCCGAAATTGTGCTTTGCAATGCCATTGCCGACCGGCATCCCGACCACGGGAGAGGGTCGCAATTGGCTACGGAAGCCTGCTTTTTGAGCGGCCTGCGCATGATTGAAACGCTTGGGGAAAATGGCCAGCCGCAGGCCGCCTGGCGGCCCAAGCACGTGTATCACTACATTCAGGACCGGCAGATTCCGGCCGATTTCGTGGTGGATATTACCCCGCACTGGGCCGGTAAGTGGGCATCTATCAATGCTTACGGTACGCAGTTTTTCAACGTGGACGCCGACCCGACGGCCCCGGCCACATACTTGTCGGGCAAGACGTTCGCGCACTTTATGGAGGCCCGGGCGCGCGAGTTCGGACACCTGATAGGGGTGGAGTTTGGCGAGGGCTACACCGTGGAGCGGCCGATTGGAATAAAGGAACTGGGTGACCTGATTTAAGCCTTAAGCAAGGGGTAGCCGCGTGGGCATACCCAACCGGAAGCGGGGG
>CAZZWL010000010.1:26200-32614 GCA_964657755.1 uncultured Rhodanobacter sp. | reverse complement strand
CATTACTTTAGCACGATACCCGAAAGAGTCGTGCTGAAGTAATGGCCGCGCTTCCGGTTGGGTATGCGCGCTACCAAGGGGGGTAGGCCTACACCTTTGCTTTGGCCCGCTCAGCGCGGGTATTCTCCACCGGCACGGGGTCCTGCGCCTGCTCGGGCGGGTCGCGCATCAGGTCGTGGGTAGTGGTAGCGGGCTTGACGGTGAGCGGCACCTTTTCAACGGCTACGTCACTGGTATCGAGGCCAAAGAGCTGCTGGTCTGAGATGGCGAAGCGGTTGATGAAGAAGTAGCCATTCAGGATAAAGCGCTCCTTGAAACTGAGCTGATTGTCGTGGCTCAGTACTTTTTCGAGCACCACGAAGCGGAAGTCGCCGGGCATCTGGTAGCGGGCCAGCGAATCATAGCGTGAAGTAATATCGATTTCGCCCTGCGCGCCCATCTGCTCCAGCACACGGCGGAAGAGTAGGTTGAGGCGCGGCTGCACCCGGAAGCCGAGCTTAAAGTCAATCTTGTAGGCCACGCCGGGCACCAGCTCCTCCACCGAATACCGGGTGGTGTAGGGCTCGGTAAGGATGCTCATGTTGATAAACCAGTAGCGGTCAGCGCGTTTAGGCTGCTTGCGCAGGATGGAATACATAATCTCGTTTTCCAGCTCACCCGACTTTTTGCTGTGGGTGAGGTACACCAGGTTAGAGGCGTATTTGGTCACCGACTCATCCTGGCTCAGTTCGAGGAGGGTAGGCTTGGTGCTGGCTACTGACACCAGGCTCAGCAGGCTATTCTTGATTTCGCGGCCGCGGTAGCCCACGTACATCATGAAAATTAATCCCCACTCGAAAACCAGGATACCCAGCCGGTTGAGCAGCTTAGTGATGTTGGCGATGAGGAAAGACATTTCAACGGTGAAGAAGACCAGCATAATCAGGCCCACCACCGGCAGGGCCCATTTCTTGACGCCGCGTAGGTACTGGGACAGCAAGATGCTGGTCATGAGCATAGCCACCGTGATGCTGAAGCCGTAGGCGGCCGTCATGGCCTCCGAAGTTTTGAACCACAGCTGCACGCACACGCAGCCAAACCACAGCAGCCAGTTGATGCTGGGCACGTATATCTGCCCGCGCTGGTCGGTTGGGAACAGCACCCGCACTTTGGGCCAGAAGCGCAGGCTCACGGCCTCCGAAATGAGCGTGTAGGAGCCCGAAATCAGCGCCTGCGAGGCAATGATGGTCGCCAGCGTAGCCAGAATAATGAGCGGCACGATGGCCCACTGCGGCGCAATCATGAAAAAAGGATTCTGATTCGAGGCCAGCGTGTGGCCCACGTGGCCCATCGTCCAGGCCGCCTGGCCCAGGTAGTTGAGGACCAGGGCGCTTTTAACAAAAATCCAGGACGTGCGAATGTTCTTGCGCCCGCAGTGGCCCAGGTCAGAGTAGAGGGCCTCGGCCCCGGTGGTGCACAGAAATACCGCCCCCAGCAGCCAGAATCCCTTGGGGTACTCCGTCAGCAGCCGAATAGCGTACGCCGGGTTAAGCGCCGCGAGCACGCCGGGGTAGTGCAGAATCTGGGCTAAGCCCAGCGCCGCGATGGCCGAAAACCACAGCAGCATGATGGGCCCAAAGGCCGCGCCCACCACCTTGGTGCCAAACTGTTGAAACGCGAACAGCATGGTGATAATGGCAATGACGATGATGACAATCGTTTCCGTATTGAGGGAGGGGTAGAGAATCTTGAGGCCCTCAATGGCCGACGATACCGAGATGGGCGGCGTAATAATACCGTCGGCCAGCAGGGTACCCGCCCCGATAATGGCCGGAAATAGCAGCCAGTGCCCGCGCTTCTTCACCAGCGAGAACAGGGAGAAAATACCGCCTTCACCGTGGTTATCGGCCTCCAGCGTGAGCAAAATATACTTGATAGTGGTCTGGAGCGTGAGCGTCCAGAAGACGGCCGACACGCCGCCGTATACCAGTAGCTCGCTCACCGGGCGGTCGCCGATAATGGTCTGGAAAACGTAGAGCGGCGAGGTACCAATATCACCGAAAATGATGCCCAGCGTGACTAATAACCCCGCCACCGACACGCGGCGCAGGTGGATATTGTCTTCGGTAGGTAGGGCCGAGGAAGTTGACATACGTAGGAAAAGAGAAGTATTGATTGTAAAAATAAACTGCGGGCTGAGCCAGGGTTAGGCCACGGGCAGCGTGAAGTAAAAGGTACTGCCCTGACCGGCCGTGCTTTCCACCCCCAGCTCGCCGCCCTGGCTAACGATAAACTCACGCGAGATGCTCAGCCCCAGGCCGGTGCCGGGGTCGAGGTCGGGGCTATTGGCAGGGGTAGGGCCCTGGGCGAAGCGCTCAAAAATGCGCTGCTGGTCCTGGGCCGCGATGCCGGGGCCGTGGTCCTGCACCTGCACGCGCACGGCCCGCTGGTCGGGGGTAGGGGCCGCGCTGAGGCAAATGTGGCCCTGCTCGGGGGAGTAGCGCACGGCATTGACCAGCAGGTTGAGCAGCACCCAGGCCGTTTTCTCGTGGTCGGCACGGATGGGCGGCAAGTCGGCCGGTACCTGAGTATCGAGAGTAAGGTGGCGGGCGCGCAACTGCAGTTGCAGCGGCGTGGTGGCGGCGGCCACGAGGTCGGCCACGGCCAGCGGACGCGGGTTAAGGGCAATGCCCTGGCCCACCTCGAGGCGGGCCACGGTCAGCAGCTCGCCCACAAGGCGCAGCAGGCGCTGGTTTTCCTCCTTGATGGTGGCTACGATTTCCTGCTGCTCGGTGTTGAGGCCCCCCACGCGGGGGTCGTGCAAGAGCTTGAGGTTGAAGTTAATGCTCGAAAGCGGCGTCTTTAGCTCGTGGGCGGCGGTGGCCAGGAAATCTGACTTGGTCTGGTCGAGCTGCCGGAAGGCCGACACATTGCGCAGCGCCAGCACCGTGCCCACGGCCTCCATCTGGTCGCGCGCCTCATTAAAAGCCACCGCCTCGTGCACCGAGAGCTGGTAGTGGGTCGGCAGCCCATCGGCCCCTACCACCGCCAGCGGCTGCGGGCCACTGGGGCGCTGGGCCACCGGCAGCAGCGCCGGGGCCAGCAGCTGCGCAAAAACCGGGTTTTCGGCGGCCAGCTCGGTGGCCAGGCGGTCCAGCACGCGGCCCTCGGGCAGGCCGAGCAGCGCACAGGCAGCGGGGTTGGCCACGAGCAGGCGGCGGCTGGGGTCGAGTAGGAAAATCGGTTCGCCGAGGGTTTGCACGAGGCCGCTGGTGCGGTTGCGCTCGGTCACGACGTCGGCTAGGCTATGACCGCGAATATCTTGCACGTGCACCAGCAGGCGGTTGAAGGCGGCCGTCACCTGGCCTACCTCGTCGCTGCTCTCGATGGGCACGGTGGCCGTGAAGTTGGTGCGCGTGGCGTGGTCGAGGCTGGCTGCCAGCTTGCGCAGGCCACCCACGGCCGCCTGGGGCACGCTGCCCACCAGCATTAGCCCCACCAGAGCACTCAACACGCTGGTCAGGAGCAGGTAGCTTTTGGCTTGGGCGGCGGCGTGCATGGCCTGCCCATTTTTGCGGGCCAGGGCCGTCATGTTGAGGGCCACCATGCGGTGCGTGAGCTGGCGTAGCTGCGCCTGGCTGGCGGCGGCATCGGGGCCGGGATAGGCGCTCAGGGTATGCGTGAGGCTATCGACGAGGCGGCGCTCGCCGGGCTCCGTAATATTGGCTGCCTCCCGCGCTAGCAGGCTGCGCAACCGGCCCAGGGCGGGCGTCGCGGCCGGGGTAGCCAGGTCGTCAAGGGCCTGCAACATACCCTGACCTAGTTGTACCGAGTAAAAATTGTCTTGTAGTACGGCCCGGTTGGCGCGGTCGAGGCGGCTCAGCGTGACCGAGGCGTAGAAAGCGATACCCAGCAGCAGCCCCAGCATAGCCAGGAAACCCAACGTTATTTTCGTGTGCAAACGCATAGCAGCAGCCGGTGAGCACCGCTGGTGCGGTGCCGGCAGCGCAACGAGAGCGAATGCGGGGCCTTCGAGAAAAAAAAAGGGGGTAGTGATGAATTTATAGCTGACAGTCAGCGCGCTAATTTTATTTTCTGAACTTGCCAGATGAGAAGACCGCTGCCTGGTGGGCCATTTTGACCCGGCAGCCAGGTCAAAATGAGTAGCGCTAAAAAGAGGACGAAGATACCTGGCGCACAAGTACTAACCGACTGAAAAACCAAGCGTACAGCGCAAATTTTTTGCTTGCAGTAGTTGCGTAATTTTTATTATGAAAAAGAATATTTATTTCATAATAAAAATTACGCCTTATACTCATTAAAAATCTGATTTTCAAGTTATTGAATAAGAGCTAGCCCGCTGTTTGAATCCCAAATCTGGCTTCTGCAAGGCCATGCCTTGCTGGCTCTGCTCATCGATAATCCTCCTTGAGGCATAGCCTTGCGACGAGGGCCTAAAACAGCAGCACCGTCAGGCTGCGCGCGCCGTGGGCCCCAATGACAAGCGACTGCTCAATATCCGCCGTTTTGGATGGCCCCGCCAGGAACATGCCGTAGCCGCCCACGCCGGGTAGCTGGGCATACGCCTGGTGCATGGTGGCCACGATGGCGCGCTGGTCGAGCACCAGCACCAGGTGTTGCGCCACGGTGGGCAGGGCCCGGTGCAGCATGTTGGCCTCGGGCAGCCACACGCTGCCGTTCTCGGCCACGCCCAGGGCCCCGCGCAGCACTGCTAGGTCGATAGGGGCCAGCGCCGCGCCGGGCGTATCGGGCCGGACGGCGACGCTGGCCGGCACCAGGTCGGAGGCTACCCGGTAGTCCGTGGGGTAGAGCCGAGCCACGGTTTCGGCCAGCTGGTCCAGGCTAGCCAGCGGCACGACCCGGCCGCCGATGCTGGCCACCAGCGCCGTGAATTTTTCTACCGATGCCTCGCCGTCGAACGCGGGCACCGCGGGCAACGGCGTTTCGGCCGGCTGGCTGGCGCGCACGGCGGCCAGCATTTTCGCGCGGGCCGTACTCATGCGGCCGGGTCGGGGGCGGGTTGCTGCTGGGCGTACCAGGCGCGGAAGCTCTGCTTGGGGGGCGCGGGCAGCTCGCGGGCAATGGCCCAGGGGTTGTAGCCCGGCGCGTGGCTGAGGGCGTGCGGCACGAAGCGCAGCCCCAGCCGGGCCGCCGCGCCCCCGGCTTTGAACAGGCCGGGCCGGGCCAGGACGCGGCTCAGCAGCTTCATGCTGTACTTTTTGCTGGCCGGCAGCATGCCTTCGGCGCCCAGCACCTGCCGCCACTTGTAGAGCTGGGTGTGGATGTCGATTTTGACCGGGCACACGTCCGTGCACGAGCCGCAGAGCGTGCTGGCAAACGGCAGCGAGGCGTGCTGACGCATGTCGATGTTGGGCGAGAGAATGGCCCCGATGGGCCCCGGAATGGTGAAATCGTAGGAGTGGCCGCCGCTGCGCCGGTACACCGGGCAGGTGTTCATGCAGGCCCCGCAGCGGATGCACTTGAGCGAGGCCCGGAAATCGGGCCGGCCCAGCTGCTGGCTACGGCCGTTGTCCACAATGACGACGTGCATTTCCTTCCCCGGCGCGGGCCGGGTGAAGTGCGAGGTGTAGGTGGTAATGGGCTGCCCGGTGGCCGAGCGCGTGAGCAGGCGCGTGAACACGGCCAAATCCGAGAGCCGCGGCAGCAGCTTTTCCATACCCATGCAGGCGATGTGCACGCGGGCCAGTCCGATGGCCAAATCCGCGTTGCCCTCGTTGGTGCACACCACCACCGAGCCGGTTTCGGCCACCGCGAAGTTGACGCCCGAAATAGCTACTTCGGCGGCCAGGAACTTCTCGCGCAGGTGCTGGCGGGCGGCTTCGGTGAGCTGCTGCGGGTCGGTGAGGCCTTTTTCGGTGCCCAGGTGCTGCCAGAAGGTTTCGCCCACGTCCTCTTTTTTGAGGTGGATGGCGGGCAGTACCACGTGGCTGGGGGCCTCGCCGCGCAGCTGGATGATGCGCTCGCCCAGGTCGCTGTCGATGACTTCCACGCCGTTGGCCAGCAGGTGCGGGTTGAGGTGGCACTCCTCGGTGAGCATCGACTTGCTCTTGACCACCCGGTTGGCCCCGGCCGCCCGCACGATGCCCAACACGATGGCGTTGTGCTCGGCGGCATCGGCGGCCCAGTGCACGCGCACGCCGTTGGCCAGCGCGGCGGCCTCGAACTGCTCCAGGTATTGCGATAACTGACTCAGCGTATGGTCTTTAATATCGGAAGCAAGCTGGCGTAGTTCCTGAAACTCGGGCGTGGCGTACACGGCCTTGTCGCGCTTCTGGCGCACGAACCAGAGCGTTTCGTCGTGCCAGGTGGTGCGCTCGGCATCCAGCAAAAAAACATCCGAGCGTTGGGCGTGATTCATGGCAATGAGTGAATGAGTGAATCGGTGAATGAGTG
>CAZZWL010000010.1:0-26190 GCA_964657755.1 uncultured Rhodanobacter sp. | reverse complement strand
ATTCACTCATTCACTCATTGCCAGGTTGAAGATTTCGGCCGCGTGGCGCACTTGCAGGGGCAGCTGCCGGCGGCGCACGAGGCCTTCCAGGTGCATCAGGCAGCTCATGTCGCCCCCGGTGAGCACCTGCGTGCCGTGGCGGACGTGGTCGGCCACCCGGTCCTGGCCCATGCGGGCCGAGATGCCGGCCTCGCTCACGCAAAACGTGCCCCCGAAGCCGCAGCACTCGTCGTTGCGGTCCAGCTCGGTCAGCGTCAGGCCGCCCAGCCCCGCCAGCAGGCGGCGCAGCTGGCCGTCGCGCACGGGCGTCATCTCCGACTCGTTGGCCTGGTGCAGGCCGCGCTGGCCGTGGCAGCTCAGGTGCAGCCCGACCTGGTGCGGGAAGCGGCCCGGCAGCTCCGTTACGCCCAAAACGCTGGTAATGAAGTCGAACAGCTCCACGGTGGCCGTGCGCACATGCTGCACGGCGGGGGTCTGGTCGATGATGTCGAAGTGCTTGCGCACGTGGTACACGCAGCTGCCGGCGGGCCCCACCACGTAGTCGTAGTCTTGGAACGTCTCAACAAAATGATGGTACACCGGCTTGGCATCCTGCTCGCAGCCGCTGTTGGCCATAGGCTGGCCGCAGCACGTTTGCTGGGCCGGAAAAACGGCTGTTACGCCCAGCTTTTCCAGCAGCTGCAACGAGGCAATGGCCACCTGCGGGTAGAACTGGTCCACGTAGCAGGGCACGAATAAAGCGACTTTCATAACCATTGGCAAACGCGCGCGGGCACGCTGATTATTCGGGGCAAGTGTGTGGTAAAAATCAGGTTAACCTATCAAAACGTCATGCTGATAGAACGTCATGCTGAGCTTGTCGAAGCATCTCTACCGCGTAACTAACTCAATCGACAGGATTTACTTACGCGGTAGAGATGCTTCGACAAGCTCAGCATGACGTTCTAATGGTTCGTTTAATTTTGAACAGGCATTTAGCAGCTAACCGCTCATTTACGTAAGCAGCAGCTCGGGCTTTTTGTGAGCCAGGCCCCCCTCCAGGTGCAGCAGGGCCCCGAGGGCGGTGGCTTGCGGCACTTCCAGGGTTTGGATGGTGGCGTCGGGGAAGGCTTCGCCCAGGAGCTGGCAAAACAGCAGGTTGCGGGCAAAGCCCCCGTCCACGAAAATGGTCGTCTCGGCCTGCCGCACCAGGCGGATGGACGCGGCCAGCAGGTCGACCAACCCGCGCAGCAGGTGATGGTAGGCATCGACGGCCGTGCGGAACCCCGCCAGGTCCCAGGCTTCGGCGGGCTGCTCGGGGTAGGGCCCCGTGCCGTGCATGCACCACGGCCGGAAGGGCGCGGCCCGCGGGTCGGCGGGCTGCGCCTGCCGCTGCGACTTGTAAAACTCGGTGCGCAGCGCGGGCCCGATGTGGAAGTGGTCGGCGATGCGCGCCACCTGGTGGTCGTGCTCGCGGCCCAGAAACAGGCGGGCCGCCGGCACCGCGTGGCCGGCCGGCGAGAGGTAGCTCAGGCAGTCGCGCCGCAGCAGCTCGGGGGTGAGGGGCTGCCGGTTGAAGGGGTTGAACGTGACGGCCCAGGTGCCGGTGCTCACGAGCAGAAACGGCTGGGTGGGCTGGCTCAGGTAGGGCAGCAGCGCCGCCGACGAGTCGTGCAGGCCCGCGCCCACCAGCACCCCGTCCACCACCGCCGCCACGGGGTCTTGCAGCAGCGGGGCCAGCTTCTGGTCCAGGCCCTCGCGCCGCACCCAGGCGTGGTAGTCGCGGCGGGTGAAGTCCCAGAGCCCCGTGTGGCAGCCCACGGAGGTGTAATCGCTAAACTTCTCGCCCGTAAGCAGGTACGACAGGTACTGGGGCAGGTGCAGGGAGGTGTGCACGCGGGCGTACAGCGCCGGCTTGGCGTGCTTGAGCCAGTAGAGCTGCAGGCCCGAGTTGAGCAGGCCCAGCCGGGGCGAGCCGCTGACGGTGGCAAAGTCCGCGGCATCGGCACCCAGGCCGGCGTAAAACTGCTCGGCGATGCGCTCGGGCAGGGGCTTGAGGTAGTTGTAGAGCGGGGCCACCGGCTGGCCGTCGGCCCCCAGGTGCACAAAGCTGGCCCCGTAGGCGGTGAAGTTGACGCCCCGCAGCTGGTAGTGGGGGTGCTGGCGCAGCTCGTGCCAGTGGCCCAACACCCAGTGGCTGAGCCGCTCCAGCGTTTCGCAGGGAAAGCCGTCGTCGTCCACGGATTCGAGGCACACCTGCTGGTGCTCGTCCAGCAAGTGGTGATGCTCGTCAAACAGCAGCAGCTTCTTGTTGGTCTTGCCCACGTCGAAGATGGCGTAGATGGCCTTTTTCATAGCCCGGTCGCCACGGCCAGCCGGCCCCGCTGGTCGATGAGGCCGGCGCGGTGGCCCGCCTGCCGGTAGGCCGCCACCGGCCGCAGGGCCCCGCCGCTCTGGCGGTAGGCCTCGGCCACCAGGGGCCGCACGTCGGTCAGGAAAGCGTCGCGCAGCAGGTCTTCGGCCAGGGCCGCGTCGTTGGCTTCCTGGGCGGCGGCCAGGGCCGGCCGGTCCACGAGCAGGGCCTTGGCGTAGGCGGTGAGGATGTTGTCGGTCGATTGCAGCAGGTCTTCGAGCGGGTCCTTGGTGTTGTGGCTGGCGTCAATCATGTACGCCACGGCCGGGTTATGCACGGCGGCATCCTGGGCCGCGTCGACCAGCTCGTTGAAAATCAGGAACAGCTGGAAGGGCTTGATGCTGCCCGTGGTCAGGTCGTCGTCGCCGTACATGGAGCCGTTGAAGTGGAAGCCCCCCAGCCGCCCGAAGTGCTGCAAGCGGCCCACAATCTGCTCGATGTTAGTGTTGGGCAGGTGGTGGCCCAGGTCCACGAGCACCTGCGCCTGCCGGCCCAGGCTTTGGCACAAGGCCAGCGAGGTGCCCCAGTCCGGAATCACCATGGAGTAGAAGTTGGGCTCGTAGGGCTTGTATTCCACCAGCATGGTCCAGTCGGAGGGCAGCGCCTCGTAAATAGCGGCCAGCGCTTCCTGGGTGCGCTGGTAGGCGCGGCGGAAGTGTTGCTGGCCGGGGAAGTTGCTGCCGTCGGCCAGCCACACGGTGTGGACCTTGGCGCCCAGTTGCTGGCCGTAGCCAATGCAGGCGATGTTGTGCTGCACGGCCATTTCGCGCACGGCCGCCTCGGTGCTGGCCAGCGAGCCAAACTTGTAGGTGTGGGCCTGCGCGGACTGGTCCTGAAAGGTGTTGGAATTCACCGAGTCGATGTGCAGGCCGGCCGCCGCCAACTGCTGCTGCACCGCGGCAATGTCGGTGGGAATATCCCAGGGAATGTGCAGCGAAATGGCGTTCGACGAGCCGTTGAGCTGGTGCAGCAGGCCCACGTCGGCAATTTTTTCGGCCAGGGAGCGGGGCTCGCCGCCGCCGGGGAAACGCCCGAACCGGGTGCCGCCCGTGCCCAGGGCCCAACTTGGGATGGCCACCTGAAACCGGCGCAGCTGCTCGACCACGCCGGCCGCGCTGGCGGGCCCCCGCCGGTCGAGCACCTCGCCCAGGTGCGCGTATTGGAACTCGTGGTTCGCCACGAAGGGCGCGTTCAGGTCGTGGAGCTGCTGGGGGAGAAGCATGCGCAACAAGGGATTAGGTAGAAAAACAAGCGGGCCGCGCCGGGGGCCCCGGCGGTAAGGCAAAGCACCGCGTTAGCAGTGTCCCCACCTTTCTGCACTCTCCTGCCCGCGGGCTTTAAATGGAGCCCCGCTGGATAAGGCTGAACGGGTTGCGCACCTTCTCGTGCCGCCCGGCCAGCAGCAGGGTGGCCGCCGTGCGGCCCATGTGGTGGAAGTCGGTCGTGATGACGGTCATGCCCAGCAGCTCCTTCAGCGGCGTTTCGTTGAAGCTGATGATGCCAATTTCGCGGCCCAGCAGGTAGGGGGTCTGGCGCACTTTTTTCACCAGCTCTACCAAGTCGGTTTCGCGCACCACCACGTAGCAGGTGCCGGCCACCAGCACCTCGTCGCGGGCGTTTTCGCGCACGGCAAAATCCTTGTCGTTGTAGGTGCAAAACTGCCGAAACCCCTGGTCAATCTCCACCGGGTAGTTGTCGTCGCTGGGCAAAATCATCCGCATCCGCGGGTACTTGATCAGGTCGGGGGCCGCCGCGTCCAGGGCCCCGCCAATGTCGCGCGCAAAGTCCTGGTACACCGCCAGGCAGTCGTAGCCCAAGGCCGGCACGTCTTTGTCCAGCAGCACCAGCTTGGCCGGCGGAATGGTGCGCAGCACGCTCAGGTAGGCCTCGGGCGGCGTGGTGTAGGTGAAGTGCGGCATCACCACGTAGTAGCTGTACTTGCCCAGGTTGCGCTCGACGATGCCTTTGAAGAGCTCGGCGCTGTAGTGGTGAATCTGCAAATCGACGGTGGCCCGGTCGGCCAGCGCCTCCAGGAAGGCGTAGTAAATCTCCTTCTTGTACGAGCTGAGCTTGTTGAACACCAGCAGAATCTTGGGTTTGTCGGGCTCGCGCGACAGCACGTAGTAGCCCTTGCCCTGCACCGAGGTGATGAAGTTGCGCTCGCGCAGCTCGCGGTAGGCCTTCTCCACCGTGTCGCGGGCCAGGTAATACTCCTCGCTCATCTCGCTGATGGAGGGCAGCTGCACGCCCGCCGTCAAGTGCCCCCGCTCGATGTCGGCAATAACCGACTGCACAATCTGCTTGTACTTAGGGATTTGGTCAAGCGGATTGAGCTGCAGTTGGTACATGGGGCAAAAAGAGAAACGGAACGGTTGCGCAAGCTTAACACTTTTAAGCGCTTGCCACCGATAAGCAGGGCGGGCCCCCAAAAATCCGGCCGGCCCCGGGCCCTCACTCGGCCAAATAATTGCCGTAGCCCACCACCACCGTGGAGAGCACCACCAGGCCGATGCCCAGCGAGATGGTGCGCAGCGTGAGCCGGCTGGCCCCGCGCCACTCGTGCAGCAGCAGGCCCCACATGCTGCTGAAGGCGATGATAAACGCCATGTGCAGCGTCCAGCCCGAAAAGCGGTAGGGCCCCATCTGGCTGTCGCCCATGCCATAAAAGAAGAACTGGAAATACCACGTCAGCCCCGCCAGGGCACAAAAAACGACGTTACGCAGGGCCGGAAACGACGGGTTCAGGTAGTCGGTGTAGGTGCGGTTCTTTACGTTGAGGTACAGGCACCACGCGGCGTTGGTGGTGAGCCCGCCCGCGAGGATGACGACCAGGATGGCATTGTTGACGAAGAGCGGGTTGGTGCCGTTGGCCGCGGCCAGCGTGGCCAGGGGCTGCCCGGCCGTGAGCCCGAAGGACATGCACGCGCTCATGATGCCGCTGAAAACGGCCACGCCCAGCCCCTTGCGCAGGTCAAACTCGGCAATGGTGCCGCGCTTCTCGGCCTGGGTCTGCGTTTTTTCCTTGAGCAGCCCCGCCCGCCCGCAGATGACGATGCCCAGCACGCACACGCCCAGCCCCAGCAAGATGCAGCGGCCCGATGCCGTGCCCACCAGCTGGCCCAGCGTGCCGGCCCACAGCGGCGGCACCAGCGTGCCAAACACCGCGCACAGCCCCAGTGTGAAGGCCATGCCCAGCGAGAGCCCCAGGTAGCGCATCGCCAGCCCAAACGTGAGCCCGCCCGTGCCCCACAGCAGGCCCCAGAAATACACCCAGGCCAGCGTGCTGCCGGGGGTTTGGTGCAGCACCTCCAGCAGGTGGGGCACGGTGAGCAGGCCCAGCACCCAGGGCGCCACCAGCCACGACACCAGGCCGCCCACCAGCCAGTAGCTTTCCCAGGCCCAGCCGTTCACCTTCTTGTAAGGCAAGTAGAAGCTGCCCGAGGCGAAGCCGCCCAGCGCGTGAAATAAAACTCCGAGAACGACTAGCATGGGGCGGGAAGATTTTTAGCAAAGCTGGGCCGCTTAGCCGTCCCAGCCTTCCTGCACTCTCCTACCCTTTCTGGGGCAGTTGTTTTTAGAGCGAATTTGGAAACGGTGCCCGGTAGGGGCGGGGCTTGCCCCCGCCCGTCGTTCGCTGGCCTCTGGTTGAACCCTTGCCGTTGAATGGCGCGGGCGACGGGCGGGGGCAAGCCCCGCCCCTACCGTACCCGTAACCTGAAGCCCCGCGGGCCTCGCTGGTGGGGGCCGGGCCGGGCGGGACCCAAAAAAATGCCGCCGAGCAGGAGAGTACAGGAAGTTGGGGCCCCGGCGGCCGGCAAAATTTGCCAGCGCTCCCCTTGTACCTCCCCAAACGGCCGTCCGTTTTCCTCCCATGAAAGACACCCTTGATTTCCGCCACGTCAGCTACCGCTGGGACGAGGCCCACGCCGCCGCGCTGGCCGGCGACGAAGTGGCCCTGTTCCTCTACCGCTCCAACCTGCTGGGGTCCGACCTGCGCCTGACCAACTACGCGGGCGGCAACACGTCGGTCAAAATCCAGGAAACCGACCCCGTCAGCGGCCAGCCCGCCGAGGTGATGTGGGTGAAGGGCTCGGGCGGCGACATCGGCACGCTCACCCGGGCCGGCTGCGCCAACCTCTACGTCGAGAAGCTGCACCAGCTCAAGGCCCGTTACCGGGGCCTCGAATTTGAAGACGAAATGGTGGGCCTGTTCGAGTACTGCCTCTTCGACCCCAAGTGCGCCACGCCCAGCATCGACACGCCCCTGCACGGCCTGCTGCCCTTTAAGCACATCGACCACCTGCACCCCGACGCCCTCATCGCCATCGCGGCCAGCCAGGACGGCGAGGCCATCATGCACGAGATTTGGGGCGACACCCTGGGCTGGCTGCCCTGGCAGAAGCCGGGCTTCGACCTGGGCTTGCAGCTCGAAAAAATCGTGGCCGACAACCCCGGCCTGCGCGGCGTTATCCTGGGTGGCCACGGCCTGTTTACCTGGGGTGAAACGAGCTACGATTCGTACATCAACACCCTGGAGGTCATTGAGATGGCGGCCGCGTACCTCGAAGCCAACTACGGCAAGAAAGGCCCCGTATTTGGCGGCGTGAAGCTCGCGCAGGGGCCCGACGAAGCGGCCCGCCACGGGCAGGCCGCCGCCGCCCTGCCCGTGCTGCGCGGCCTGGCCAGCAGCCCGGGTCGCCGCATGCTGGGCCACTACACCGACGACGCCCGCGTGCTGGAGTTCGTGAACTCGCACGACCTGGCCCGCCTCGCCGCCCAAGGCACCAGCTGCCCCGACCACTTCCTGCGCACCAAAATCCGCCCGCTCGTGCTCGACCCCGAGCCGATGAGCGGCGACCCGGCCGCCGTCAAAACCTACCTGGAAGGGCTGTTTGCCGACTATCGCCAGGACTACGCGGCCTACTATGCGCGCAGCAAGCACGCCAATAGCCCGGCCATGCGCGACGCCAACCCGGTCATCATCCTCTGGCCCGGCGTGGGCTTGTTCAGCTTCGCCAAGGACAAGCAGACGGCCCGCGTGGCGGCCGAATTCTACACCAACGCCATCAACGTGATGAAGGGGGCGGAGGCCGTGAGCACCTACCAGGGCCTGCCCGAGCAGGAGGCCTTCAACATCGAGTACTGGCTGCTGGAAGAAGCCAAGCTCCAGCGCATGGCCCCGCCCAAAGCCCTCTCGGGCAAGGTGGCCTACGTGACCGGCGGCACCGGCGGCATCGGCAAAGCCATCTGCGAGGAGCTGCTGAAGTTTGGGGCCTGCGTGGTGGCCGTGGACCGCGACCGCCTGCCCGAAACCCAGGCGGACTTGCGCCAGAAATTTGGCCAGGACAGCGCCCTCACCGCGCCCATCGACGTGACCGATGCCGACAGCATTGCCGCGTCGCTGCGGCAGGCGACGCTGCAATTTGGGGGGGTCGACATTGTGGTAAACTGCGCCGGCCTGAGCATCAGCAAGCCGCTGGCCGAGACGACCCAGGCCGACTGGGACATCCTCAACGACGTGCTCGTGAAGGGCCAGTTCCTGGTGAGCCAGCAGGCCGTGGCTATTCTGCGTCAGCAGGGCCTAGGGGGTGATATCGTGAACATTGCCAGCAAGAACGGCCTCGTGGCGGGCCCCAACAACGTGGCCTACGGCACGGCCAAAGCCGCCCAGCTGCACATGAGCCGCCTGCTGGCCGCCGAGCTGGGCCCCGACAAAATCCGCGTCAACACCGTGAACCCCGACGCCGTGCTGCGCGGCTCCAAAATATGGGAAGGCGACTGGGCCGCCGGCCGCGCCAAGGCCTACGGCATCACGGTGGAGGAGCTGCCCGCCCACTACGCCAAGCGCACGCTGCTGGGCGAGGAGCTGCTCTCGGAAGACATTGCCAAGGCCGTGCGCGTGTTCGTCGACGGCTCGCTGGCCAAGAGCACCGGCAACGTGCTGAACGTGGACGGCGGCGTGGCCATGGCCTTCGTGCGCTAGCCAGCGCGGTTTACGTGGAGGTGTAAAATGGAGTGGCACTCCGTTTGGCGTGCGCACGGAAACGGAGTGCCACTCCGTTTTACAGCCCCGGGCCCCTTGCTATACTTCTACCAACGCTTTGATGACGCCCGTGGCTGGGTCGAGCCAGGTGGCGAATTCGGTCTGCACTTGCCCGAACGGCACGCGGTGCGTGATGTACGTGGTGGGGTTTACGAGCCCGACCTTCATGGAGGCAATGACGTGCTCGAAGTCGGCGCGGGTGGCGTTGCGGCTGCTCATCAGCGTGGCTTCGCGCTTGTGAAACTCGGGGTGCGAGAAGCTGATGTTGCCCTTTTGCAGGCCCACCAGCACGAAGCGCCCGCCGTGGGCCAGGTACTGGAAGGCATTGTTGATGGCCCCCAGGCTGCCCGTGGCGTCGATGACCACCGTGGGCATGTCGCCCTGGGTAATGGTGCGGAGCTGCTCCACTACGTCGGGGGCCGCGGCGTCGAGGGTGTGGGCCACGCCCAGCTTCTCTTTGCTGAAGGCGAGGCGCTGCGGGTTGATATCCAGGGCAATGACCTGGGCCCCGGCAATGCGGGCAAACTCCATGATGCCCAGGCCGATGGGCCCCGCACCCACCACCAGCACGAACTCGCCCGGCCGGACGCCCGCCCGCCGCACGCCGTGGGCCCCAATGGCCAGCGGCTCTACCAGCGCCAGCTCGTCGAAGCTCAGGCCCTGGCCGGGCACCAGCGCGGCGGCGGGCACCGCGAGGTATTCGGCCATGCCCCCGTCGCTGTGCACGCCGCACACGTTGATGGTGGTGCAGCAGTTGGGCAGCCCCGACCGGCAGGCAATGCACGTGCCGCACGGGAAGTAGGGAATGAACGTGACGGCCTCGCCCACCGCGAAACCCGGCACCGCCGTCACGAGCTCGGCGGCCAGCTCGTGGCCCAGCACGCGGGGGTAGCTGAAAAACGGCTGGGTGCCCTCGAACGCGTGCAAATCGGTGCCGCAGATGCCGATGCGCCGGATGCGCAGCAGGGCCTGGCCGGGCGGCACGGCGGGCGTGGGCCGCTCCTGGTAAACTAACTGGCCGGGTTCGAGGCAAACAAGGGTATTCATGGCAGCTTGCGGGCTTAAAGTTTGTAAAAATCGGCGGCGTTTTCGCCCCAGAACCGGGCCTGCTCACTGGCCGAAAACGCGGCCAGGTACGCCTGCGCCAAGTCCACTACGGCGTGGTAGCCGCCGGCTACCTGGCACACCGGCCAATCGGACCCAAACATGACTCGGTCGGGGCCAAAGGCCTCAAAAACAACGTCTAGATAAGGCCGGAAATCCGGTGGCTGCCAGGTGTGCCAGGCCGCTTCGGTCACCAGGCCCGACACCTTGCACCACACGTTGGCGTGGGCGGCCAGGGCCCGCACGCCCTGCGCCCAGGCTGCTAGGTCGCCGCTCGCGATGGCTGGCTTGGCGATGTGGTCGAGCACGAAGGGCTGGTTGGGGAAGGCCGCCACCAGCTGCTGGGCATAGGCGAGCTGGTCGGGCAGGATGAGCAAGTCGTAGGTGAAGCCCAGGGGCCCCAGCGCGGCCAGGCCGCGCCGGAAAGCGGGCGTCAGCATCAGGGCGCGGTCGGCCTCGCCTTGCAGCACGTGCCGAAAGCCTTTCATCTGCTCGAACTGCCGGTAGTGGGCTAGGCGCTCGGCCACGTCGGGGGCCCGCAAATCGACCCAGCCCACCACGCCCTTGATAAATGGGTGCTGGCGGGCATTGGCCAGCTGAAAATCGTTTTCCGCCTCCGACTGGTCCGACTGCACCACCACACAGCCCGCGAAGCCGTGCTGCGCCAGCAGCGGCTGCAACTCCTGGGGCCCAAAGCTGCGCTGAATGGCGGCCATGTCGGGCGTTATCCAGGCGTCGCGCATGGGGTCGTACTGCCAGAAGTGCTGATGGGCGTCGATTTTCATGGAGCGGGGAAAGGGGGGTAGTGATATAAAGGGTTGGAAGCAGCACGTCATGCCTATCTGGCGTCCGCGCAGCGGAGCGGAGTCGAAGCATCTCTACCGCAGCAGTAATTTCTAACGATTGGGTTTACTGCTGCACGCGAGATGCTTCGACTCCGCTCCGCTGCGCGGACGCCAGATAGGCATGACGCGCTGGTGCCCGTCAGTGCGCCGTTACCAGCTTCACTTTCTTCACCCCGATGTTGCGCAGCGCGAAGTAAAACACCACCAAAAAGCACAGCGCCGGCACCACGTAGGCCGTTTGAATACTGCTCGCATCCGACACGCGGCCCATGATAACGGGAAACACCGCGCCGCCCACGATGGCCATGATGACCAGCGAGGAGCCTTCCTTGGTTCTGGCGCCCAGCCCGCGAATGCTGAGCGAGAAGATGGTGGGGAACATAATCGACATGAAAAACTCGACCCCGATGAGGGCGTACACCGAAAACCGGCCGTGCGTGAGCACCGCCAGCAGCACCAGAAAAAAGTTGAGCAGGCTGTAGCCGGCCAGCAGCCGCGAGGCCGGCACGTAGCGCATCAGGGCCGTGCCAATGAAGCGGCCCGCCATAAAGCCCAGCAGGGCCCCGGCGAGGTACAGGGCCGCCGTTTTTTCCTCGATGCCCGCTACCCGGCCGGCAAAACGGATGAAGAAGCTGCTGACGCACACCTGCGCGCCCACGTAAAAAAATTGCGCTAGCACGCCCAGCAACAGGTTTTTCTCCTGCAAGAGGGGGCGGCCGGGGCCCTCGTCATCGGCGGCCTCCACAATGTCGGGCAGGCGGGTGCGGTACAGCAAAAAGGCAATCAGCAGCACGAACCCGCCGATGAGCAGATACGGCACTTGTACGGCCGCCGCCTCGTGGTCGAGGTAGGCGCTCAACTGCGGGGGCGTCATGGCGGCCTGCTGCCCGGCCGTCAGCGTTTTGCCCGACAAGATGAACAGGCCGCCCAGAAACGGCGCCAGCGTGGAGGCCAACCCGTTGAAGGACTGCGCGAAGTTGAGCCGCTGGGTGGCCCCGTCCGGGTCGCCGAGCACGGTGATGTAGGGGTTGGCCGCCGTTTCGAGGAAGGCCAGGCCGCACGCCATGACGAACAGGGCCCCTAGGAAAAAGCCGTAGGAGCGGGTAGACGCGGCCGGGTAGAACATGAAGATACCCAACGACGCCAGCCCCAGGCCAACCAGAATGCCGCTTTTGTAGCCGTGGCGCTTCATAAACTTTCCAGCCGGCAGCGCCAGCAGGAAGTAGGCGATGTAGGCCGCCGAATCGACAAACGACGATTGCGTATCGGTCAGCTGACACGCCTTTTTGAGGTGCGGAATCAGGATGGGGTTGAGGCCCAGTGCAAACCCCCACAGAAAAAACAGCGACGTGATGAGGACAACGGCAAAACCGTTTCTGCTGGCAGTAGTCATGGGGTAGGAAGGGGATTCTTTATTATGCGAATTTGTTGAACGGGTTTTCACGCAGTGTTTCGCAGTGTTAAACCGCAGTGTTTCGCAGTGTGAACGACCACCGTGAAACACTGCGGAACACTGCGTGAAAGTGCGAGTTGGGTATACTCTCCCCTACCGCAGCATGATTTTGTACCCCACCGCGTGCTGCGTAGGGTAGGCCTTGGCGGGCTGAATAACCAGGCCGCCGGCCTGCTGCGCCCACTTCAGCTTTTCCTGGCTGCCCAGCAGCTCCACACGGGCTACTTGGCCATGGGCGGTGCCGGCCAGCGACTTGATGGTGGTGGCGCCCTTGGGCAAGTCGAGGCCAAAGGCGTACACCGTTTTGCCTTTGGCCGTGAAGCGAATATCCTGGGCGGTGTAGGCTTTGAGGGCGTACTCGTTGAAGCGCACGTGGTCGTCGAGGCCCTCGGTGGGGCCCTCGGCCGCCACGGCCCAGGGCCGGGTGCCGTAGATGCCTTCGCCGTTCACGGCCAGCCACTTGCCCATGTCGAGGAGCACTGCGGTTTGTTCCGGCGTGATGGTGCCGTCGGCTTTGGGGCCAATGTTGAGCAGCAGGTTGCCGTTCTTGCTCACAATGTCGACCAGCTCGTCAATCAGCTCGTTGGGCGACTTATTTTCCTCGCCTTCGATGTAGCCCCACGACTTTTTGCCCACCGAGGTATCGGTTTGCCAGGGGTATTTTTTCGTGGCCTTGCTGCTGCTGCGCTCGATGTCGTACACGGCCGTGCCCTCCGGAAACGCCTGGTTTTTGTAGTTAATCACTACCCCCTCCTTGCGGGCCAGGGCCTTATTGTAGTACGAAGCGGCAAATTTTTGCTTGTACGGTTCCAGCTCCGGCTGCTCAATCCACCAGTCGAACCAGACCAGCTGCGGGTGGTAGTTGTCGACCAGCTCGTTGGTGCGGGCCAGCCAGTCGTTCATAAACTCGGCCGTCATGGGCGGGGCTTTGTCGCCCTTGGTGAACGGGTCGTACACGTGGGCCGGGCCGTACAGATCGGCGTACTGCGGGTCCTTCACGTCGGAGGCCAGCTGCTGGCCGAAGCCATAGAACCACCAGTGCTCGATGCGGTGCGATGACAGCCCAAAAACCAGCCCCTGCTTGCGCGTGGCCGCGGCCAGCTCGCCGATGATGTCGCGCTTGGGGCCCATGTCCACCGCGTTCCACTTGGTGAGCTTGGTCTTGTACATCGCGAAGCCGTCGTGGTGCTCGGCCACGGGCACGATGTATTTTGCGCCCGCCCGCTTGAACACGTCGAGCCACTGGTCGGCGTTGAACTTGCTGGCCGTGAACAGCGGGATAAAGTCCTTGTAGCCAAACTTATCGGGCGGCCCGTAGGTGGCCAGGTGGTGCTGGTAGGCCGGCGAGCCCTGGTGGTACATCTCGCGCGGGTACCACTCGCTGAAGTTGGCGGGCACCGCGTACACGCCCCAGTGGATGAAAATGCCAAACTTGGCGTCCCGAAACCACGCTGGCGTCTGGTATTGCTTCAGCGATTCCCAGGTGGGCTCAAACTTTTTCTGGGCGTGGGCCGGGTGCGCGGCGCCCGCGAGCAGGGCCGCGCCCAGCAGGATAGAAAAGGGCTTCTTCATCGGCGTGGGTGGGATGTAGCTGGGCCCTAGGCCCCTAGTTTGTAGATGCGCTCCATCAGCTGCCACTTTTCGGCGGCGGTGGCCTGGGCATCGGTTTGCTGGAAGGCCGCCACGTAGCCTTCCCACTCGGCCTGGCGGGGCTTGGCGGCCAGCTCGCGCATGGCCTGGTCGTGGTCAAAGTGGGGCACGGTGTCCATTATCATGAACGCCTGGTGGCCGGCCAGGTAGATTTCCATGTCCAGAATGCCCACCTCGCGCATGCCCTGGGTGATTTCGGGCCAGGTGGCGCCGGGCGCGTGCACCGCTTTGTAGGCCTCCAGCAGGGCCGAGTCGGGGCGCAGGCGCAGCGTCTTGCAATACCGCTTGAACGCGACCGGAGGCTGGGGTTGTGAAGTAGTCATAAGTGGGAATTCAGGTGGCGGCGGGGGGTAGGGCGGCGTTTATCTCACGGTTCGCCCGCAAAAGCAAGCACGTACTAACAGGTTTTCAAGCGTTTAGCCAGCGTTGGCCAGGGCCCTATCAAGGTGCACGTAGCCGCCGTCGACGTGCACCAGCTGGCCGGTGGTGTGGCTGGAGCGCGCCGACAGCAGGAAGGCCACCGTGCTGCCGATTTCGTCGGCGGTGGTCATGCGGTTGCCGAGCGGAATGCGGGCCGTGATTTCGCCCAGCTTGGCGTCGGGGTCGGGCAGAGTCTGAATCCAGGTTTCGTACTGGGGCGTCCAGCATTCGGCCACCACCACGGCGTTCACCCGGATGCCGTACTTGAGCAATTCCACGGCCCACTCGCGGGTGAGGGCATTGCGGCCCCCGTTGGCGGCGGCGTAGGCGGAGGTATTGCCCTGGCCGGTTTCGGCGGTTTTGGAGGTGATGTTGACGATGGCGCCGCCCGACTTTTTCAGCTCGGGCAGGGCGTGGTGGGCCATCAGGTAGTAGTGCACCACGTTCTGGTGCAGGCTCTGCATGAAGCGCGGGTAGTCGCCGTACTCCAGGCCCACGCCGTCGTTGGTGCCGGCGTTGTTCACCAGGCCCTCCAGGCGGCCAAACTGGCTGATGACCGCCTGCACCGCCTGCTGGCAAGCCACTGGGTCGGCTAATTCGGCTACTACCTGCCCGGCCCGGTGCCCTTCCGCCTCCAGGGCGGCCACCGTGCGGGCGTTGTCGGCCGCATCGCGCCCTACGATAACCGGAATGGCGCCCTCGGCCGCCAGCGCCCGGCAAATGCCGGCCCCAATGCCCCGGGCCCCACCCGTGACGATAATTACTTTATCAGTGAGCTGCAAATCCATACAAAGCCAGGGAATTGATGTTCAGATGATTAGGAATAGGTGGGCAGTAGCTTGGACTCGCAGAGTCCAAGCTACTTGCCCGCGGCGTAGGCTTGCACCACTTGCCGGGAGGTGCCCAGGCCGTCGATGCCCAGCTCGACTACATCGCCGGGCTGCAGGTACACGGGCGGCTTAAAGCCCAGGCCTACCCCGGCCGGGGTGCCCGTCGAGATAATATCGCCCGGCAGCAGGGTCATGAACTGGCTGATGTAGGCAACCAGGAAAGGCACCCGGAAAATGAGGTTGGCGGTGGTGCCGTCCTGGCGCATCTGGCCGTTCACCGACAGCCACAGGCGCAGGTTGTCCACGTCGCCCAGCTCGTCGGGGGTCGCGAGCCAGGGGCCCAGGGGTGCGAAGGTGTCGTTGCCCTTGCCCTTGTCCCAGGTGCCGCCGCGCTCCAGCTGAAACTCACGCTCGCTCACGTCGTTGTGCAGGGCGTAGCCGGCGATGTACTCGTGCGCATCGGCCTCCTCCACGTAGGAAGCGCGCCGGCCGATAACCACGGCCAGTTCCACTTCCCAGTCGGTTTTCACCGAGTTGCGGGGGATGACGATGGCGTCGTTCGGGCCAACCAGCGCGGTGGTCGATTTCAGGAAGATGATGGGCTCGGCGGGCGGCGTGGCGTTGGTTTCGCGGGCGTGGTCGGCGTAGTTCAGGCCGATGCAGACGATTTTCGACGGCCGGGCCACCGGGGGCCCCAGCCGCTCGCCCGCCGTCAGTGGGGGTAGGCTGCCGGCATTGGCCTGCACGAAAGCGGCCAGGCGGGCCAAGCCGTCGCCGGCAAAAAACGCTTCGTCGTAGTCTTGTCCGAAGCCCGGCACGCCGTAGGCTTGGTTGTCGAGCAAAATGCCGGGCTGTTCGCGACCCGCCGGGCCATAGCGCAGAAGTTTCATAAGGAAGTAAAAGGGAGAGAAAGAGGAATCAGACTTGTTCTTAGATAAAGAAAACTTGCAAAAAGAACGTCATGCTGAGCGCAGCCGAAGCATCTCTACCGCTTCGTTGCTTCGATTGGATTACTCTCGTGGTAGAGATGCTTCGGCTGCGCTCAGCATAACGTTCTGACGATTTCTTAAACAACTTTAATTATTCAGCGTGATGAAGCCTCCGTCGAGGGGGTAGTCGCAGCCCGTCACGAAGCCGGCCTCGGCCGAGCAGAGGTACAGGGCCAGGGCGGCCACTTCGGCCGGGGTGCCCATGCGGCCGATGGGCTGGCTGCGGGCGAGCTGCTCGAACATCTCGGCTTCTTGGCCGGGGTAGGACCGGGCCAGGAAGCCATCGACGAACGGGGTGTGGACCCGCGCCGGCGAGATGCTGTTGCACCGAATGCCGTCGGCCAGGTAGTCGCGGGCCACCGAAAGCGTCATGGCGTGCACCGCGCCCTTGCTCATCGAGTAGGCAAACCGGTTGGTGATGCCGACGTGGGCCGCGATGGAGGCCATGTTCACAATCGCCCCGCCGCCCCCGGCCTTGAGCAGCGGGATGGCGGCAAACAGGCAGTTGTAGGCCCCCGCCACGTTCACCCGGTACACCCGCTCGAAGTCGGCTTCCGTCGTGTTTTCCACGTTGCCCACGTGGGCAATGCCAGCGTTATTGACCAGGATATCGAGCTGCCCGATTTGCTGAAAGGCGGCCACTACTTCGGCCTGCTGGCCCACGTCGGCGGCGTGGGCGTGGGCCGTGCCCCCGGCCGCTTCAATGGCGGCCACTGCCTCCTGGGCTGCCGCCGCGTCGCGCTCCAGGATGTGGACCACCGCGCCCTGCTGGGCAAATAACTGCGCAATGGCCTTGCCAATGCCGCTGCCGCCGCCGGTTACAACGGCCGTTTTGTTTGCTAGGGAAAACACGAATAAGGAAGGTTAAGGGCTTGGGGATGAATGAGTAGCTTATTGGGGTGTGAACAGTGCAAAAAAGGCGGTCATGCTCATCTGGCGTCCGCTTGCCGAAGCATCTCTACCGCAGACTAACTTCAACGATTGGGTTTACTCTCGTGGTAGAGATGCTTCGACAGGCTCAGCATGACCGCCTTTTTGACTTTCTACCCAACTTACTTATCACCTTACAGATTAACGTCGCGCTGCCAGGGGATGAAATCGTCCTGCCCGAGCTGCTCGGCCTTGGTCAGGTACTCGCCCGAGGCCAGCCCGACCAGCCAGTGCAGGAGGCGCTCCCCATTTTCGACAATGGTTTCGGCCCCGGCGATGACGGGGCCGGCGTCGAAATCGATGAGGTCGGGCATGCGCGCGGCCAGGCGGGTGTTGGTCGAAATCTTTACGGTGGGGGTGATGGGGTTGCCCGTGGGCGTGCCCAGGCCCGTGGTGAACAGGATGAGCGTGGCCCCCGAGGCGGCCATGCCCGTGGTGGCCAGCACGTCGTTGCCGGGGGTGCAGAGCAGGTGCAGGCCGGGGTGCACCGCCTTTTCGGTGTAGTCGAGCACGCCGGCCACGGGCGCGTAGCCGCCCTTTTTGGCAGCCCCCGCCGACTTGATGGCGTCCGTGATGAGGCCATCTTTGATGTTGCCCGGCGAGGGGTTCATGTCGAAGCCGGCCCCCACGGCCGCTGCCTGCGCCGCGTAGGTATCCATCAGCTGCACAAACTGTTGGGCGTCGTGCTCGTCGGTGCAACGGTTAATCAGCTCCTGCTCCACGCCGCACAGCTCCGGAAATTCGGCCAGCAGCGTGGTGCCGCCCAGCGTCACCAGCACGTCGGAGAGGTGCCCCACGGCCGGGTTGGCCGAAATGCCCGAGAAGCCGTCGGAGCCGCCGCACTTCAGGCCGATGTTGAGCTTGGCCAGCGGGGCGGGCTGGCGGGTTTGCTGGTTGAGCTGCGCCAGCCCCCGAAAGGTTTGCCCGATGGCGGCCGTTAGCAGCTCGGTTTCGGTGCCATAGGTCTGGTGGTTGAAGTAGAGCACGGGCCGGTCGAACGCGGGCGCGCGGGCCGCGATGGCCGCCTGCAACATGCCCAGCTGCGATTTCTGGCAGCCCAGGCTCAGCACCGTCACGCCGCCCACGTTGGCATTGGTGATGAAGCCGGCCAGCAAATCGCACAGGCGCTGGGCATCGGCGGCGGTGCCCCCGCAGCCCATCTCATGGGTCAGAAACTTGATGCCATCCACGTTGGGAAATAAAGCCGAGCGGCCGGCGGGTGGCTCGGCGCCAGCGGGGGGGGTAGGGTCCGGCTCATCAAGGCGGCCAGCGCGATAGTTGTCGGCCAGCTGCTGCACCTGCTGGCGGTAGCGGTCGGTTTTGCCGTAGCCCAGGGCCCGCTCGAAGGCATCCTGCATCATGCGGATGTTGCGGTTTTCGCAAAACACCAGCGGCACCACCAGCCAGTAGTTGCGGGTGCCCACGCTGCCATCGGCGCGGGGGTATCCCCGAAATGTGGTTGTTTGCCAGGTGCTTACGTCGGGCGGCTGCCAGGTCCAGGCCTGGCGGCGGTCCAGGCCGTAGGCCTCCGCCTCGTGCCGCACGTTGGCCGTCGTGATGACTTCCCCCAGGGCAATGGGCTGGGTGGCCCGGCCCACCCGCACGCCGTACATGCGCACCGGCGCGCCGGTCGCCAGCGCCTCGGTCGTGACTTTGTGCTTGGCCAACACCGGCCCGGGCAACGTTATAACGTGGCCCTGGTGCACCAGCGCCGTGCCGGCGGGCAGGTCTTGCAAGGCCACCAGCACGTTGTCGGCGGGATGAATCTGGAGGTAGGTGTGCAGGGTCGGCGGGGAAGCCATTGGGGAAGTGCTCATGGCAGCGGGTCAGCAGGAGGGGGTAGGAGAAAAATAGTCCGGTGGCGCGGCGCTTATTCGGGGCCAAATAGCTGCCACTCGGAGAGCGAGGGCTCGGTGGCGGCATTGGCGACCACGAGCCGAAACTCGCGGGCCGTGACCGGGCTGAACGTGGCGAGCTGGCCCGCGCCGCCGGACTTCACGTCGGCGGCGGTTTTCCACTCGCTGCCCTGGCGGTATTGCAGCTGGAGCTGCTGCGGCTTGTTTTCCCAGGGGTGCCAGGGCTCGTCGACGATGAAGCAAGAAATGCGCGTGGGCCGGCCCAGGTCAACGGCTACCGTGGCGCGGCGCTCGCCCTTGGCGGCGGTCCAGCGAGTGCGGCGGTCCCCGTCGAGCAGGCTGGTGGGGCCCTCTTTCGCCGAGAGCTGCGACGAGGCGGTGGCCGTTTTGCCCGCCACCGGCGGGGCCCCTACCTGGGGCTCGCCCGCAAATTCAACCACCACCACGGTGTTGACGGGGTCGGGCGCAGTGGCGGGCAGCTTGATGGTGGAAAGTTGCTTGCCAGCGGTAACAGCCAGCGGGCTGGCTGGCTGGGCCAGCAGGTAGGCGCGGCTGATTTTGTTGCCCAGCGGCACGCGCAGCTCGCCATTGGCGGGGTAGTCGAACACGTGCAAATACAGCTTCTGCCCCTGGCGGGTGCAGCGGCCCCACGACAAATAGGGAAAGGGGCTGGCCGTGGTGCCGTAAATGGATTCCTTGTTGACATCCAGCCACTTGCCGATGGCGGCGAGGCGCTCCAGGCTGGGGGCCGGAATCTCGCCCGCGGCCGTGGGGCCCACGTTCAGCAGGAAGTTGCCGCCCTTGCTCACGGCGTCCACCAGGCCACGAATCAGCACCGCGGGGCTCTTCCAGTTATCGTCGTACGATTTGTAGCCCCAGGTGTCGTTCATGGTTTGGCAGGTTTCCCAGTTGCGGCCCGGAAAGCCGGTGGCGGGCACAAACTGCTCGGGCGTGTCGGTGTCGCCGGGGGCCCCTTCGCCGAGACGGTTGTTGGTAATCAGGCGCGGGTGCTCGGCCAGGATAGGACCGAACTTGGCCACCCGCGCCGGGGTCATGTCCTGCGGCGTGTCCCACCACAGGATGTCCACGGCCCCGTAGTTGGCCAGCAGCTCGCGCACCTGCGGCACGGCCACGCGGTCGAGGTAGGCGTCGAAGTCGCCGTCTTGGGCCTTATCCCAGTGGCCCCCCGAGGCTGCCCCGCCGGGGTTGTTCCAGTCCTGGGCCTGCGAGTAGTAGAAGCCCAGCTTGAGCCCCTGGCGGTGGCAGGCCTCGGCGAGGGGCTTCAGCAAATCCTTGCCGTAGGGCGTGGCCGCCACCACGTTCCAGGCCGAGGCTTTCGAATCGAACAGCGCGAAGCCGTCGTGGTGCTTGGCCGTGATGATGAGGTACTTCATGCCGGCCGCTTTGGCCGTGCGCACCCAGGCTTCGGGGTCATACTTCGTGGGGTTAAACTCCTGCGCATAAGCGCGGTAGCGGGCCACCGGAATCTTGCCGTGGTTCATAATCCACTCGCCGATGTTGGGAATGCGCTTGCCGTCGTAGGTGCCCGCCGGCACGGCGTACAGGCCCCAGTGGATGAACATGCCGAATTTGGCATCCTTCCACCAGGCCATTTTGGCCGCCTCAGCCTCGGCTGGGGCCCCGGCCTGGGCGCGGGCCTGCGGCAAGGCGAGGGCCCCGAGCAACAGCGCGGCGGCTAGGGTGCGGAGGGAGGGGAAGGAAGGCATGGGTTGAGGCTGTGTTGAGGCTTTTTTATTGGTTATGAAACCACTGGAACGTCATGCTGAGCGCAGCGCAGCGGAGTCGAAGCATCTCTACCGCTTCGTTGCGTCGATTGGATTACTGCTGCGGTAGAGATGCTTCGACTCCGCTGCGCTCCGCTCAGCATGACTGTTCTTTTTCATTCCTACTGCGAATAAACTCTTATTGCGCAGTGAGCTGATACACCCGGCCCGGCACCGCATCAAACGCCAGCACGTACCCGAAGGCATCGTGCGTGGCCTTGGCCGGCAGGCCTTTCACTGCTACCCGCACCGGGGTGCGGACTACGCACCTACCCCCCTTCCCGGCGGTGATGGTGGCGCTGAGCAGGCGGCGGTTTTTCCACTCCATGCCCACCTCGAAGGCCCCGCGGGCCTTCAGGCCGCGGATGCTGCCGGCGGGCCAGGCCGCGGGCAGGGCCGGCAGCAGCTGAATTTCGCCCAGGTGGCTTTGCAGCAGCATTTCGGCCATGCCGGCGGTGCCGGCGAAGTTGCCGTCAATTTGGAACGGCGGGTGGGCGTCGAAAAAGTTGGGGTAGGTGCCGCCCCCCTCCGCGCTGCCGTAGTGGATGCCCCCTTCGTTGGTGTAGTGCAGCAGCTGCCGGATGAGGGTGTAGGCGTGGTTGCCGTCGTGCAGGCGCGCCCACCAGTTTATTTTCCAGGCCTTGCTCCAGCCAGTGCCCCCGTCGCCGCGCAGCTCCAGCGACTTTTTGGCCGCCTGAAACAGCTCGGGCGTTTTGGTGGCCGACAGCTGCCGGCCGGGGTGCAGGCCGAATAAGTGCGAGGTGTGCCGGTGCTGCGGGTCGGTTTCAGGAAAATCCAGGTACCACTCCTGCAACTGCCCTTTACTGCCAATGTGCATGGGGTAGAGCTGCTTGCGCTTGGCAATCAGCGTATTCCGGAAATCAACATCCTGGCCCAGCGCCTGCGAGGCCTCAATGACGTTGGTAAACAAATCCCAGATGATGGACATGTCCATGGTGGTGGCCACGGACACGCCCTGCGCCACCCCGTTCTTGTCCTTGAACGTGTTTTCGGGCGTGGTGGAAGGTGCCGTCACGAGGTAGCCGTCCTTGTCGGGCACCAGCCAGTCGAGGGTGAACAGGGCGGCCTCCTTCATGACGGGGTAGGCCTGTTCGGCCAGGTATTTTTTGTCCTGGGTGAAGGCGTAGTGTTCCCACAGGTGCTGGCACAGCCAGTTGCCGCCCATGTACCAGTTGGCCCACATCGGGTCGCCTTGCCCCCGGTCGCCCACCGGGTTTGAGGTGCCCCAGATTTCGGAGTTGTGGTGCGCCACCCAGCCGTGGGCCCCGTAGAACTCCTGGGCCGTGCGTGTGCCCGTCACCGAGAGCTCCTTAATCCAGCCCAGCAGCGGCGCGTGCAGCTCCGAGAGGTTGGTGACCTCGGCGGGCCAGTAGTTCATCTGGGTGTTGATGTTGATGGTGTAGTTGCTGCTCCACGGGGCCCGCAGCTCCTTGTTCCAGATGCCTTGCAGGTTGGCGGGCGGCCCGCCGGGCCGCGAGGAAGAGAGCAGCAGGTAGCGCCCAAACTGGAAGTACAGCGTTTCCAGGGCCGGGTCGTAGCCGCCCTTGGAGTAGGCCTGGAGCCGCTCATCGGTGGGCCGGCCCGCCGCGGCCGCTGCCCGGCCCAGGGTATCGGTGAGGGTGAACGCAACGCGGTGAAAGTAAGGCTGGTAGTCGGCCAGGTGGGCCCGCAGCACCTCCGCGTATGACTGGCCCGCTGCGCGGCGGATAAGGGCAGTCGCCAGGGCTTTCTCGTCCTTGCCGTCCTGGTCGGGGCACTTATCGAAGCCGTTGAAGCTGGTGGCGGCGGCCACGTAGAGCAGCACCTCCGTGGCCCGCGCCACGTGAATGCCGGTCGTGTCCGTCGTCACGGTGCCGTCCTTGGCCACGGCTTTAATCCGGTACTGAAACCGCATGCCGTTGCAGCCGCTCGCATCGGCGTACACGATGGGCTCGCGGCCGGGCGGGTTGTAGTAGCTGGGGTCGACGTGGGCGGGGGCTTTGCCGCTCAGCACCAGCTCGTCGGAGCCGTTGGCCCCGAGCTGGTGGTGCAGCTGGCTGGTCGCCGAAACGTCAAAGGTCAGGGCCCCGGCCTGGCTGGCGCGCAGGCGCAGCACCAGCACGTTGGCGGGGGCCGAGGCCAGCACCTCCCGCGTGTAGCGGACGCCGCCCACGGTGAAGCTGGTGGTGGCCACCGCCCGCTCGATGTCCAGCTCCCGGGCGTAGGCCGAGGGCGCGGCCCCCTTGAAGTCCTGCTTGATAACCAGGTCGCCCAGTGGCATATACGACTCCGTGTACAGGCCCTGCATCTTCTTGACGAGGGTGCTGGCCTCGCCGTAATTCTGGTCGCGCAGCAGGGCTTGCCGCACCTGCGGCAGGTAGCTTACCGCCGTGGGGTTCACGTTCGGCTTCACCGGCCCACCGCTGTACAGCGTGCTCTCGTTGAGCTGAATTAGCTCCTCGGCCACGCCGCCAAACACCATGCCCCCGATGCGGCCATTACCCACGGGCAGGGCCTCGACCCACGACGCGGCGGGCTTGGCGTAGGTGAGCTTGTAGGAGCCGGCTTGGCCCAGACAAGCGAGGCGGCAGGCAAGGGCGGCACACAGGAAAACAACTTTCTTCATGGTGGGTGGAATACTCAAATGGAGCGGGATGGATAACCGTGTAGGGGGCAAGCCCTGCACACTACACGAAATAACTACTTCGCCGGCTCCAACACCCGCACGGCCTGCACCGTCACCGGCCCCAGCAGCCCGGACTCCTGCAACGGCTCGTCCTTTTTCCAGAGCCGCCAGCTGCTGAACGTGAGGCGGCCCGTGGGGCTGGGCTGGTTATCCAGCAGCCAGGCCGGCCAGGCTTTGAGGGTGCCGTTTTTGTTACGCTCGCTGTCGTCGGGCAGCTGCTCGTCGCCGATGAGGCGGTTAGGCCAGAGGTTCACCACCTGCACTTCCAGCTGGTTGTCGCCGGCTTTCGCGGCGGGCGAGATGTCAACCCGGTACGGTGGTTTCCAGAGAATGCCCAGGTCCTGGCCGTTGAGCGTGACGCGGGCCATGACCGCGACTTTGCCCAAATCCAGGTACAGGCGGTTGCCAGGCGCCAGTAGGTTAGCCGGGATGGCCAGGGTTTTGGCGTAGCGGGCGGTACCCGAGAAGTAGTTCACGCCCGGCTCGGCCGACTGGCTCCAGGAAGTCAGCTCGTTGAATTTTACCTCCGCCGGGGCCCCGCGCCCGGCCTGGAAGCGCACCTGCCAGGGGCCACTTACCGCGAGGGGCCCCGGCAGGGCCGGCACTGCAAGCTGGCGGCGCTGGCCATCGGCCGTGGTGATGACGTAGGTGCCCGGCTCCCGGATTTCGCCCGTGATGAAGTCGATGTCCGGCGTGGTTGCGCCCCCGCTGGCCACCGGCTGGCCGTTGCGGGTCAGGCTTGTGATGGCCGGCGCAGCGGTGCCGCCCTGGCGGAAAACCACGAAGTACGAGCCGCTCGGCCCGAAGGACAGCGATAGGCGGGTAACGTCTTTGGCCGCCGTGGCCGTGGCCGCCAGCGGCAGCGTGCGGCCGGTTTCGGCATCCCACAGCTCGGCGGCTTTGCCGGTTACCCGGAAGTCGCAGGCGGCCACCACGGGCTGGTCGGTGGTGTTGGCCACGAAATACAGGTCGTCGCCGCCCAGGGTGCGGTGAATCCAGCGCACCGGCTGGTCGGCAGCCATATCCTTCGTAATGCGCAGCTTAGCCAGCGCTTCCTCGGGCGTGATGCCGCTGAACACCCGGCCTTTGCCCACCGTGCGCT
Organism: uncultured Rhodanobacter sp.; assembly: GCA_964657755.1. GTDB lineage: Bacteria > Bacteroidota > Bacteroidia > Cytophagales > Hymenobacteraceae > Hymenobacter. The sequence goes on along the minus strand of CAZZWL010000010.1, from coordinate 2,106 downwards.
CGGCCACCGGGGCCCCAGGGCCCCACAGCTCCGCGCACAGCTTCTTCAGCTCGGCATCGGCTTTGGGGTAGTCGGTGAGGCCGGGGGTAGCCTGGGGCGGCGTGCCCACCACGGCCGCGCCCTGCCGCACCAGGTCGCGGATGCGGGTGAGCATGGGCACCGTCATGGTGCCGTTGTGGGTGAGCACCAGCAGGCGGTAATGGGGCCCGTTGGCCAGGCCCAGCCGGCCGTTGCGCATCCCGGCCCGCTTCAAAAACGAATCCGGGCCGCAAGCGTCGTAGTCGAAGCCGGGGATGGGCACGTGCTGGAAGCGCAGCAGCGGCTCCTCGGGTTGCAGGTTCAGCACGTCGGTCACCAGCTCGCCCTGGCGCAGCAGGTACTGGCAGCGTGCCAGGTACGTGTGCCAGGGCAAGGCCCACTCCCACCAGGTGTTGGTGCGCTCGTAGTGCAGGCCCCAGGGGCCCATCTGGAGGCCGGGCGCGGGCACGCCGGCCCAGCGCTGGGCGGCGTAGCGGTGAAACACAAACCGGTTCACGCCCTGGCAAAAGGCATCGTCCCCGATTTTCTTAATCATCGCCGGGTGCCAGAGCCACTTCTCCTTATCGGTCGAGGTCATCGCCTCGGCCCCCACAATGGCGTGCCCATTGAGGTGCGCGGCCGAGGCCATCGACTTGGTAGTGGGGTAGAAATCAGCGCCCTGGCCCGTCGGCGTCCAGAACTCGGCCATCGGCTCGTCGGCGTAGTTGGCCACGTCCAGGTCGTTGGCCGCCGTGGTGTAGCTCTCGAAGGTGAAGCGCAGCCCCTGCTGGTGCGCCAGCCGCTGAAACTCGGCCGCGTAGTTTTTCACCAGCAGCTCCGACACGGTTTTGCGCACGTCCCATAGGAAGCGCTCGGTGATTTGCAGGCTTTCGACCACCCGCCCGGTCAGCACGGGCAGGTAGGGCAGCAGGTCGTAGCCCCGGCGCTTCCGGAACTCGGCGCGCATGGCGGGCGTCCAGTTCTGGCCGCCGCCCTCCCAACTGTCTACGTGGGTGCCCACGAGCGTGCCCCGGCCGGCGGGGCCCACCAGGTCGTTGAGCTGTTTAACAAAGTGGTCGAAGTGAAAATCGGTGGCTGCCTTGCTGAGCTTGTCGGTTTCGGGGCCGCCCTGGCCCTTGGGGCTGGGCCCAATCATGTGGCCGTTAAACTGATGCCCCAGCCGCAGAATGGTCCACTGGCCCGCCGGCGCGGCCCAGGTCAGCTGGCCATCGGGGGCCATCTTGGCGGTCAGGTCGATGATTTTGCGGCGCGGAATGATGGCGGCGGCAGGCGCGGTGGCATCGAGCGGCGCGTTTTTGATGCCGCGGTAGGCTACCCACGGGTACCATTGCAGGGCCTTCATCTCGTAGTCCGCGATTTTGTAGCGGTCCGTGGGCGCTACCTCGGGCTCGCCCACGGCCAGCACGGCCACGTCGCGGTAGTCGCTGCCGGGGCCGGGCTTGGCCAGGGTGCCGCGCCAGGTTTGGCCCCCGGCCACGCGCACCTCGCTCTGCACGATGGACTGCATGCCCATCTCGGGCGTGACCCAGCTGCCGCCGCTGCCGTAGTAGCCCGCGCCGTTGTTCATATTAATTTCCATGCCCAACCTCTTGGCTTCCAGCACGGTGTACTTGAACATCGCCTGCCAGTCGGCATCCATAAACTTCATGGGCCCCAGTGGCGTGCCCTGGTCCACATCCAGAATCAGCGCCCCGCCGATGCCCACCCGCTTCATGGCTTCCAGGTCGGCGGTGATGCCTTCGCGGGTCACGTTGCTGCTCAGCCACGTCCAGTATACCCAGGGCCGCGCCGAGGCCGGCGGCTGCGCAAACTGCTGCGCCAGCTGCTGGGTAGTGGGGGCTATTTTGGCCGGGGCCACGGTCTGCGCGTGCCCTACCCCCCCCGTGAGCAGCCATCCCGCTACCAGGGCCCCCGGCAGCTTGGGCGTGCGACGAAAAAAATCGGGTAGGAAGCAGGTACGAATCTGGTTGTGCATCAGGAATTAGTTTCTTGGTCGTGCCGGCCACCGGCGGGCGTCGGGGGTGTGCAAAGTTGGCAGAAACAGCTTGACCGGCGGGCTGCGCGCAG
>CAZZWL010000009.1:0-68477 GCA_964657755.1 uncultured Rhodanobacter sp. | reverse complement strand
CGCCCCGCGCCCACCCCGCGAGCCCCGCGCCGAAGGGGAGGCCCCTACCCCCCGCGAGCCCCGTGCCGACGGCGACAAGCCCGAGGGCCAGCGCCGCCGCAAGCGGGGCGGCCGCAACCGGGGCAAGGGCCCACGAGCCGATGGCCCTACCCCCACCGATGCAGCCGAAGCGCCCACCGCCCCCAGCGCCGAGTAGCAACGGGCAACTTCTGTAGCGTATGCCTGAAAAGCTTGACCAACGTAGTGTTGGCCAAGCTTTTCTTTTTCAATGGTCATTCAAATAACTAAACAGCGGGGGGCCGGCTTATCCTCCACCTAGAGTTTTTGGTTTGCTGTGTCAGGCAGTGACTCCCTACCCCACTTACTTACCGCGAGCAAGTTTATGCAACTCGGAATTGACAGTTTTGCGGCGGCCGATATGGGCAGCGGCACCGCCCCCGCCCAAAACGGCGCTGCCGCCATGAGCCAGCTGCTCGACCGCATCGCGCACGCCGATACGATGGGCCTAGATATTTTTGGCCTGGGTGAGCACCATCGCCGCGAGTTTCTGGACTCGGCGCCGGCCGTTATCCTGGGCGCGGCGGCGGCGCGCACCCAGCAGATTCGGCTGACCAGCGCCGTAACCGTGCTCAGCGCCGCCGACCCGGTGCGGGTATTTCAGCAGTTTGCCACGCTCGACCTCATTGCCCAGGGGCGCGTCGAGCTGGTGGTGGGGCGCGGCTCGTTTACCGAGGCCTTTCCGCTGTTTGGCCTGAACCTGCGCGATTACGACGAGCTATTCGAGGAAAAGCTGGGCCTGCTGCTGCGCCTGCGCGACGAGGAGCACGTGCACTGGTCGGGCAAACACCGGCCCGCCCTCACCGGGCAGGGTGTGTACCCGCGCCCCATGCAGGCGCGGCTGCCCATCTGGCTGGGGGTAGGCGGCACCCCCGAGTCCTTTGTGCGGGCTGGCGCGCTGGGCCTGCCGCTCATGGTGGCCGTCATCGGCGGCGAAACGCACCGCTTCCGGCCCCTGGTGGACCTCTACCGCGAAGCGGGCCGCCGGGCGGGGCACGCACCCGAGCAGCTGCAAGTAGGCCTGCACTCGCTGGGCTACGTGGCCGATAGCACACAGCAGGCTATCGACGAATTTTATCCCGGCTACGCCCAAACGTTCACGGCCATCGGCAAGGAGCGCGGCTGGCCGCCCGTGACGCGGGCCCAGTTCGATGCCGTGGCAGGGCCGCGCGGGGCGCTGCTGGTGGGTGGCCCCGAGGAAGTGGCCGAAAAAATAAACCGCCACAGCCAGGCACTGGGTGGCATTTCGCGCGTCACATTTCAGATGGACAACGCTAATCTCTCCCACGAAAAGCTTATGCACGCTATTGCGCTATTGGGTAGCCGGGTGCGGCCATTACTACGCTAACAAAGGTGCCACTGTCCTGCAAGCGCCCGCTGGGTAGGGTCCTGAGTTTGGCGCTGGCAGTGTGGCACACGGCAGTGGTTACCCGCCAGCCGCGACCGGCAAAATACGCTTTGCCGCGGCGTCAATCCCAGTCAACGTATCGGCAATGAAACCAGTTGGAAATACCCGAAGAGAACGAAGAATTAGTACGCTCGGGCTGCTGTGGCGGGAGCGGCTTTCTTGCCGAAGCCCGCAACGATTCTACGCAAATACGTGTTTTTTAAGTTACTACCCCCCGCATCGCAACCGCGAAAGGTAACCCAGCGGAATTGATTTTTTTGTTTTTTATTCCCCGCACGAACTTCTACCTTTGTGCCCCTATTGAAAGTTCCTCGCGTTCTGACTACCCCGTTTGTGAATCGACCGTTGTTGCTCCTGCTGCCCGCGCTGGCTGCCCTCGGCCTCACCACGCAGTGTCAATCAAGCAAGCCCGCCATGACGGCGGTTACTACTACCCCCACCGCTGCGCCGAAAGAATATCGGTACGAAACGGCGCCCAACGACCCGCTGGGCGTACGCGTGTACAAGCTGGCTAACGGCCTGACAGTCTACTTGTCAGACTATAAGAACGCGCCCCGTATCCAGACGTATCTGGCCGTGCGCGCCGGTTCCAAAAACGACCCCGCCACGGCTACCGGCCTCGCGCACTACCTCGAGCATATGGTGTTCAAAGGTACGTCGCGCCTCGGTACCAAGGACTGGAGCAAGGAAAAGCCGGAACTGGACAAAATTGAAGCACTTTACGAAACCTACCGCGGCGAGCGCAACGACCCAGTGGCCCGCAAGCGCACCTACCACCAGATTGACTCCATCTCGGGGGTAGCGGCGCGCTACGCCATCCCGAACGAGTACGACAAGCTGATGGGTAGCATCGGGGCCAAAGGCTCGAATGCGCATACTTCGAACGAAGAGACTGTTTACCAAGAAGATATTCCGAGCAACCAGCTCGAAAAGTGGGCCGCCGTGCAGAGCGAGCGCCTCAAGGAAATGGTGCCGCGCCTGTTTCATACCGAGCTGGAAGCGGTGTACGAGGAGAAGAACCGGGGCCTGGACTCCGACTTCAGCAAGGAGTTTGAAACGCTGAACGCCAGCCTCTACCCTACCCACCCCTACGGTACGCAGACGACCATCGGCACGATTGAGCACCTGCAAAACCCGTCGATAACCGAGATTAAGAAGTACTTCGGTCAGTACTACGTGCCCGGCAACATGGCGCTCTGCCTGAGCGGTGACCTGGAATATGACCAGACTATCCGGCTGATTGACAAGTATTTTGGGGAGCTGGTGAGTAAGCCGGCGCCCACTTTCACTTCGCCGGTGGAGCAGCCGCTTACTACCCCCCTCGTGAAGGAGGTAGTGGGGCCAGCGTCGGAAAACGTGATGTTGGGCTACCGCCTGCCCGGCAAAGCCACCCGCGACGCGCTGCGCCTGCGGATGCTGGATAAAATCCTGACCAACGGCCAGGCCGGCCTTTTCGACCTCGACCTGAACCAGCAGCAGCGGGTGCTGCAAGCCCAGACCTTCGCCGACCTCAACGACGACTACTCGACGCACGTGCTCTACGGCACCCCGCGCCAGGGCCAGCAGCTGGAGGACGTGAAAAGCCTCATGCTGGCCGAAGTGGAAAAAGTCAAGCGCGGCGATTTCCCCGACTGGCTCATTCCGGCCATCGTCAACAACGAGCAGCTAGGCCGCACCAAGAGCTACGAGAGCAACGAGGCGCGCGCCTCGGCCATGTACGAGTCGTTCATTGAGCGCGTGAGCTGGGCCGATTACGTGAAGCAGGACGAGGATTTTGCCACCATCACGAAGGCCGAAATCGTCAAGTTTGCTAACAACAACTACGGCCAGAACTACGTGGCCGTGTTTAAGCGCACCGGCGAAGACCCCAACAAGGTGAAGGTGATGAAGCCGGCCATCACGCCGGTGCCCGCTAACCGCGACGCGGCTTCGGCTTATTACACGGAGGTATCGAAACTACCGAGCACCGAGCTGAAGCCGGTTTTCATCGACTACAAGAAGGATATTCAGACGGCCGAAATCAAGCCCGGCCTACCCCTCTATTACACCAGGAACACCGAGAACGGCCTGTTCAGCCTGTTCTACGCCATCGACCTGGGTACCAATAACAACCCGCTGCTCGACGTAGCCACGGATTATTTGCAGTACCTGGGCGCCGGGCAATACTCGGCGGCGCAGCTGCAGCAGGAGTTTTACAAGCTAGGGTGCTCGTTTGCCGTCAGCAGCAGCCAGGACCGGGTGCTCATCAGCCTCAGCGGGCTCGATAGCAACCTGGAGCCAGCGATGAGGCTGTTTGAGCAGCTGCTCAACAACCCGCGCCCCGACGCGGCGGCCCTCAAAAACCAGGTAGCCGGCATACTCAAGCAGCGCCAGGATGCCAAGCTTAACAAGGGCGTGATTTTGAATCAGGCCATGCTGAACTACGCCAAGTATGGCCCGCGTAATCCGTTTACGGACGTAGTACCCGAGGCGCAGTTGAAAGCATTGAAGCCTGAGCAATTAACGGCGTTGCTGAAAAGCCTACCCACCTATCAGCACCGCGTGCTGTATTACGGGCCGCGGGAAGTCGCTGGCGTTACTAACGTTATCCGCGCCGACCATCGCACGCCCGCTACTCTCAAGCCTGACCCAGCTGCCAAAGAATTCGCTGAGCAGCCGCTGAAAGACAAAAAGGTGTACTGGGTTGATTATAAGATGGTGCAGGCCGAAATCCTGTTCCTGACCAAGGGCGATATCTACGACCGCACGATGGCGCCCACCGTAGCGCTCTACAACGAGTACTTCGGCGGCGGCATGGGTAGCATCGTGTTTCAGGACCTGCGCGAGAGCAAGGCCCTAGCCTACTCGGCCATGTCGCGCTACGCGAACGCTGATAAGACGGGTCGCTCAAACTACATTCTTAGCTACATCGGCACGCAGAGCGACAAGCTGCCCGAGGCGATGGCCGGCATGGAAGGCCTACTCACCGACATGCCGCTGGCCGACGCCAACCTGGCCATCGCCAAGCAGAGCATCCGCAACAGCATTGCCACCGACCGCATCACGCACGAGGGCGTGCTGCTCAGCTACGAGCGGGCGCGCCGCCTGGGCCTCGACTACGACCTGCGCCGCGACGTGTACGACCAAACCCAGAACATGACGTTTGCCGAATTACAGAAATTTCAGCAGGCTAAAATCCGGGGGCAGAACCAGGTTATCCTGGTTATCGGCTCCAAGGACCGGCTGAATTTCAAGGAGTTGGCCAAGTACGGCACCGTGCAACAACTGACCCTGAAAGAGATTTTCGGCTACTGAAATTACTAACTAATGATGAATGACTAGTGACTAATCAGGTAATGCGCCAATACCCTTTTGAGTATTCGCAGTCATTAATCACTAGTCATTAGTCACTACTCTTCTTCCCACCCGAACCTGAATAACGACTAATAGACAACCTTTTTCCTCATGGCAGAGCAGAAAATCACCATTAAAAATGGCAAGCTGAACGTACCCGACCAACCAACTATCCCCTACATTGAGGGCGACGGCACGGGTCCGGACATTTGGCGCGCCTCGCAGCTCGTATTTGATGCCGCGGTAGAAAAAGCCTACGGCGGCAAAAGGAAGCTGGTATGGAAGGAAGTGCTGGCCGGTGAAAAAGCCTTCAAGCAACTCAACAACTGGCTTCCCACCGAAACCCTGGACGCCTTCCGCGAATATCTGGTGGGCATTAAAGGCCCGCTCACTACCCCCGTGGGCGGCGGCATTCGCTCGCTGAACGTGGCCCTGCGCCAGGAGCTGGACCTGTACGCCTGCGTGCGCCCCGTGCGCTACTACGACGGCGTGCCTTCGCCCGTGAAGCACCCGGAGCTGACCAATATGGTCATCTTTCGTGAGAATACGGAGGACATCTACGCCGGCATCGAGTACATGAACGGCACGCCGCAGGCCCAAAAAATGCTCGAATTTTTGCAAGACGAGATGGGCGTGAAGAAAATTCGCTTCCCGGAGTCGTCGTCGTTCGGCATTAAGCCGGTGTCGAAGGAAGGCACCGAGCGCCTCGTGCGCGCCGCCATTAAGTATGCCCTGGAGCACAAGCTACCATCGGTGACGCTGGTGCACAAGGGCAACATCATGAAATTTACCGAAGGCGCATTCAAAACCTGGGGCTACGAGCTAGCCGAGAAGGAGTTTGGCGCCAAGGTTTTCACCTGGGCGCAGTACGATAAAATCGTGGCCAAACAAGGCGTATCAGTAGCCGACGCCCTGCAAAAGCAAGCCCAGGAGCAAGGCAAGCTCATCATCAAAGACAGCATCGCCGATGCCTTTTTGCAGCAGATTCTGCTGCGCCCCGCCGAGTACTCGGTAGTCGCTACCCTCAACTTGAACGGTGACTACATCTCCGACGCGCTGGCCGCCATCGTGGGTGGCATCGGCATCGCGCCGGGCGCCAACATCAACTACCTCACTGGCCACGCCATCTTCGAGGCTACCCACGGCACCGCGCCCAAGTACGCCAACCAGGACAAGGTGAACCCCGGCTCGGTTATTCTCTCGGGCGTGATGATGCTGGAGCACCTGGGCTGGAAAGAAGCCGCCGCCCTCATCAACAAGGGCCTCGAAGCCGCCATCGCCAGCAAGCGCGTCACCTACGACTTCGAGCGCCAGATGGAAGGCGCTACCCTCCTCAAAACGAGCGAGTTCGGCGAGGAGATTGTGAAGAATATGTAGTAGTTTGGCAGTCGCCAATTTTCAATAATCCCCGTGTTGGCTGAAAGGCTGGCGCGGGGGTTTTGCTTTTAGAATTTAGTATATTAATTAAAGTCAACAATTCAAGCACTTTCTATTGATGATGTGCATCATATTACTAGCTTACCACTCACTTCTATTACGTGGAGGATATTATGGTCATCCAAGTAAATTTGAAGTTTTTTTATCGTATTTAATTTACGGCTCACTGTTTCTAATATGGATTATTACTAAAATTGATGAAAAAGTCAAGCATTTCAAAAAACAACGTAGGTTAAGACAAGAGGCGAAAGCGTATAAGAAGCAGCTGGTTAATGGTGGTTACGATGAAAATGACGCTGACAAACAAGTACAGTATGTTTATGGAATGATGTGAGGCGAAAGCTCTGTTGGAGGTAGATTAAAGTAATTATTTTATTAAACCAGCATGGTCATCATTAAGCTACAGCCGCTACGGGAGTTCATCGAAACCTACCCCGATGCCCGCGCTAGCCTTAGCCAATGGATAACGACCGTAGAGCAGGCAGATTGGGGAACGCCGAACGAGTTGAAAGCCGTTTACCCCAATGCCTCGGTGGTGGCCAACGACCGGGTAGTTTTTAACATTGGCGGCAATAAATACCGGCTGGTGGTCTTGATAATATACCGGGTACGCACGATATTTATTCGGTTTATTGGCACGCACAGCGAGTACGACCGACTTGACGTCACTACTATTTAACCTTTTGCTTTATGCTAGCGCTTCAAACGATTACGACCGTGTCGCCAATTCGCTCCAATGAGGAGCTAGTTCAAGCACACCTGCGGCTGGATGAGTTGATAGCCGTGCAGGCTTACGCCTCGCCAAGCCAAGACTTACGCGATGAGTTTGAAGTATTGACAGCACTTATTTTCTACTATGAGCAACGCACCCGCAAGCCTGGGGAATTTATGTAAGAGCTAACGGCACGAAGTACGGCTCCACAGTCGCGCGAATTAAGCGGCGCTAAACTCGCGCTAGCGGCGTAAATTTCGCCGATGTTATTCCCGCTCAGACCTTTTGCTGCTTATGCAATCCGCTTACTGCTGGGTTGCGTGCTATTATTTTCTACGCTGCCAGGCCGGGCGCAGAACGCACCGCCGGAGAAGCCCAAGGTCACGCGCATTCTATTTCTGCTCGACGCGTCGGGCTCGATGATGGCGCCCTGGGAAGGCAAGCCGCGCTGGGAGGTGGCTAAGCGCTTGCTGGCCAAGATGGCCGACTCGCTCAACGCCTACCCCAACCTGGAGCTCGGACTGCGCGTGTACGGCCACCAGCACCCCAATGCCGAGCAAAACTGCGAGGACTCGCGCCTCGAAGTGCCCTTTGCGCCTAAGAATGCGGCCGCCATCAAGGCGCGGCTCAAGACGCTGAAGGCGCAGGGCAACACGCCCATTACGTACTCGCTGGAGCAGTCGGCCAAGGACTTTCCGCAGGATAAAACCTCGCGCAACGTGCTGCTGCTCATCACCGACGGGGTAGAGTCGTGCAAGGGCGACCCCTGCGCGGCGTCGCTGGCGTTGCAGCGCAAGCGCGTTTTTTTGAAGCCGTTCGTGATTGGGATTGGGGCGGAGAAGGACTTTGGGCGTTCGCTCGAATGCCTGGGTAAGTATTACAACGCGGCCGAGGTCAAGACTTTCCAGACGGTGCTCAACGACGTGATTGCCCAGACGCTGGCCAAAACCAGCGTGGCCGTGAACCTGACCGACGAAGCCGGCCGACCCGTGGAGTCAAACGTGAACATGACGTTTGTGAATAACGTGACCGGGCAGCCGGAGTACAACTACGTGCACTATCGCGACGCCCAGGGCAAGGCCGACGTGGTCGATATCGACGCGCTGCAGAGCTACGACCTCATTATCAACACGGTGCCCGCCATTCGGCAGGCCAATATTCCCATCAAGGCGGGCCGCACCAACGTCCTGAACTTCAAGACGCCGCAGGGTACGCTACACTTGCAGCCGGCCAATATCTCGCCTAACCCCTACGGCGGGGCGGTGCAGGCGGTGGTGCGAGCGGCGGGCAGCCCGGCTACCGGGCTATCCCTACCCTTTGGCAGCCGCCAGAAGCTGCTGGCCGGCACCTACGAAGTAGAAATTCTGACGCTGCCGCGCAGCATCGAGCGCGTGACCGTGCACCAGGGCCAGACCGCTACCGTGAGCTACGCCGCGCCGGGCACGCTCAATATTACCTCCGATTTGAAGGGCTTCGGCAGCATTTACAAGCTCAACGACGACGAGTCGCAGACCTGGATTTATAACCTGCCCGAGAGCAGCAGCAAGCTCAACCTGGCGATGCAGCCGGGCGCGTACCGGCTGGTTTTTCGCACGGCCACCAGCAACGGCAGCAAGTTTACGGACGTGCGCAACTTCACCGTTCGCTCGGCGCAGACGACTTCGTTGAGCATTTTTGGGCGGTGAGCTAGCCGTACCAGGCAGCGCGTTAAACCCTACCCCCCTTCCGGCGTCCAACCCGCACAATCGCCCCCATTCCGCGTTTGGAAGACCACGAAATCCTCGCTAAGTTTCACGAGCCGGCCAGTCGCAACCTGGCCTTTAACCAGCTGGTACGCAAGTATCAGCAGAAGGTGTATTGGCACGTGCGCAAGATGGTGGTGGACCACGATGATGCCGACGACCTGACGCAGGACGTGTTCGTGAAGGTGTGGAAAAACCTGGATAATTTTCGGCAGGATGCCCAGCTGTTCACCTGGATTTACCGCATCGCGACCAACGAGTGCCTGAGCTTTTTGCAGAGCAAGCGGCGCAAATTTTTCCTACCCCTCAACGACGTGGGAGCCGAGCTGGCGGCCAAGCTGGAGGCCGACCCCGCCGTGGCCGGCGACGAGATTGAGCTGAAGCTGCAACGGGCCATTTTGCGGCTGCCCGACAAACAGCGGCTGGTGTTCAACCTGCGCTACTACGACGAGATGCCCTACGAGCAGATGGCCGAGGTGACGGGCACCAGCGTGGGCGCCCTGAAAGCCAGCTACCACCACGCCGCCCGCAAAGTCGAGGAATACGTCACTACCGCCGACGACCTGGGCCCTTTCACCGACGAAGCGGATTAAACTTTTGGTCTGTTTTTCCATCTACTGTTCATGAAAACTCCTTTTCGCCTCGACCAGCATCCGCGCCGCGGGCCGCAGCCGCTGAGCAGTCCGCCGGCGGGCTATTTCGAGCAGCTGCCCACGCGCATTATGGCGCAGGTGGCGGTGCCGGCGCGCCGGCCGCTGCTGGCTTGGCTGTGGCAGGCGCCCATGTATGTGCGCACTGGCCTGGCCTCGACGGTGCTGCTGGGCACGTTTGCGGCCTCTATGTGGCTGGGCAGTGCCCCACTGGGCAGCGCTACCCCCTCCCTGGCGCTTGATGCCGTGCCGCAGCAGCAGCTGGTAGATTACCTGACCAGCGGCGAAACCCACGTGGATATGCTCGACCTGGCCGAGCTGCCCACGCGCCACCTGGGCATCACGCGGCAGTATTTACACTCTTCACCCACTGAGCTGACCGAGGCGCTCGACGCCCAGCCCACTGAGGACGGCCCGCTGCTTTAGCCCCTTTACTTACTTGCTATGAATAGCTTACGACTTTTTCTACTAACTGGCTGGTGCCTGACTATGCTGCTGGCCAGCCAGCCGGCGCAGGCGCAGGGGCGCGCCCGGCTGGGCCAGGGCGGGCGCCTCAACCAGCTCGACAACGCCAAAATTGCCTTTATCACCTCGCGCCTGACCCTGACGCAGGACCAGGCCCAGCGCTTCTGGCCCATGTACAATGACTTTGTGGCCAAGCGCCGCGAGCTGAACCGCTCGACCCGTTTGCTGCGCCGCGACGCCGACAACCCCGGCCTGAGCGACGCCCAGCTGCGTGATAATTTCAACCAGGATTTTGCCCTTCGCCAGCAGCAGCTCAATCTGGAAAAAGACTACTTCGAGCACGCCCAGAAGGTCCTGAGTCTGCGCCAGCTGGCGCAGCTGTACCAGGCCGAGCGCGACTTCACCAAAGAGGTATTGCAGCGCGTGGCTGGGCGGCCGGCCGGCGCGGCCCCCGTTACGGAGCCCTAGCTGGCCCTACCCCCTCCCCGGCGCCGGCGGTACCTTTGCGGGCGTTATGCTTACGCCCCGCCAGCTTTTTCTCCGCCACCAGGCCCAAACGTCCGATTTTCCGCTGCTGCTGGAAATTGAGCGGGCCGAGGGCGTGTATATGTACACGCCGGAAGGCCGCCCCATCCTGGATTTAATTTCGGGCATCGGGGTCAGCAACGTGGGGCATCGGCACCCGCGGGTGCTGCAAGCCATTCAGGACCAGCTCGATAAATACCTGCACCTGATGGTGTACGGCGAGCTGGTGCAGGCCCCGCCCGCCCGGCTGGCCCACGCGCTGGCCGCCACCCTACCCCCCCCGCTCGACACGGTGTACTTCACTAACTCGGGCACCGAGGCCATTGAGGGCGCGCTCAAGCTAGCCAAGCGCCACACCGGCCGCACGGGCCTGGTGTCGGCTCTCCAGGCTTACCACGGCTCCACGCACGGGGCACTGTCCATCACCGGCTCCGAGGGGTTCAAGAACAGCTACCGGCCGCTGCTGCCCGACGTGACGCACCTGCGTTATAACGAGCTGGCCGACTTAGCGTTAATTACCAAGCACACGGCCGCCGTGGTGCTCGAAACCGTGCAGGGCGAGGCCGGCGTGCGCCTACCCCTGCCCGGCTACCTAGCCGCCGTGCGGGCGCGCTGCACCGAGGTAGGCGCGCTCCTCATCTTGGATGAGATTCAGTGCGGCTTTGGGCGCACGGGCACGCAGTGGGCGTTCGAGCAGTTTGGGGTGGTGCCCGACATCCTGGTGTGCGCCAAGGGCATGGGCGGCGGCATGCCGATTGGGGCCTTCATCTCGTCGCCCGAGATTATGGTAGGTTTCCAGACCAACCCGATTCTGGGGCATTGCACCACCTTCGGCGGGCACCCGGTGAGCTGCGCGGCGGCGCTGGCCACGCTCCAGGTTATTCAGGAAGAAAACCTGCTGGCGGACGTGGCGGCCAAGGCGGCGCGCCTGCGCGCCGGGCTGCGGCACCCGGCCATCCGGGCGGTGCGCAACTGCGGCCTGCTGATGGCCGTGGAATTCGACTCGTTTGAGGTGCTAAAGCCCATTATCGACCGCGCCCTGGCCGAGGAAGGTATCCTGACCGACTGGTTTTTATTCTGCGACAACTCGCTGCGCATCGCGCCGCCGCTCACCATCACCGAGGCCGAGATTGACGCGGCGCTGGCTGGGCTGCTGCGCGCCATTGGCACTGTCTGAACCACGGATTCATCCGGATTTTTCGGATTTCACGGATTTTGTGTACGACTTTCTGGCTAAGGTCATTTACCTAAAAAGGCTACCCAACTGGGTAACCTTTCTTGCGTTCACAGAATCCGTGGTTCAGATACTACCGCTGGGGTAGCGTGTTATAATTCAGGAACGAGAGGCTTTCATCCTTAATGCGCTCGCGGGGCACGGCGTCTTTCACGCCTTGCGATATTTTGCGCACCAGCACGCCCACGATAGCCTGGCGGAAGCCCAGCTTTTCGGCCATCATAATGCAAAAGTCCATTTCCGTTTCGTCCACGATGCCATCGGCCAGCATCATATCCACTAGGTCAAAAATCTGGTCAAAACGCTCCGAGTCATTGCTGGGCAGGTCGGAGATGCAGTTGGAGTTGCCGGCTACGAGCTTGCGCACCTCGCTGGCTCCCACGCCGTTTTTCTTGCCAACGGTAATGATAAAATTCATTTCCCGGTCGTCGACGTGGCCGTCGGCCTTGGCCAGGGCCGCGAGGTTGCAGAGGTGGCCTTTTATTTTTTTGGCCTGCTCGTTTTCGAAAAAACCAAACATGGGGATAGAGAGTGAAGGTGGGTGATGGGATAGCGAAAAGTAGGCAAAAAAAACCTAATAACCAAGCGTATACTGGGCTACCACCGGGCCTTTTACGCAGCAAACGCAAAAATGTCGGACTTAAATAGCCCGTGCCCGTCCGGCAAGTGCGGCGGCCTTACGACCTTTGCGGCGGGTAAGCCGACGTGAAGGTTGGCTCCGGGCGCTTTAGCTGCATTTTGATTATGAAGAGAATTGGAGTTTTTACCAGTGGGGGCGATGCTCCCGGCATGAACGCCTGCCTGCGGGCAGTGGTGCGGGCGGGCGTGTACCACGGCATTGAGGTTTACGGCATCATGCGCGGCTACAGCGGCATGATTAAGGGCGAATTTGTACGCATGGATTCGGCTTCGGTTTCGAATACGGTGCAGCGCGGGGGCACGATTCTGAAGTCAGCCCGCTCGCAGAAATTTATGACCAAAGAAGGCCGCCAGGAGGCTTTTGACCAGCTGACGAACCACGGCATCGAGGGCCTGGTGGCCATTGGGGGCAATGGCACCTTCACGGGCGCCAGCATTTTTGAGAAAGAATTTGGCATTCCGACGGTAGGCGCGCCGGGCACCATCGACAACGACCTCTACGGCACCGACTACACCATTGGCTACGACACGGCCGTGAACACGGCGCTGGAGGCCATCGATAAAATTCGCGACACGGCCGACTCGCACGACCGCTGCTTTTTTGTGGAGGTAATGGGTCGTGATTCGGGCTACATCGCCATTCCGTGCGCCATCGGCGGCGGGGCCGAAATCGTGATGGTGCCCGAAACGGCCATGAGCGTGGAGGCCGTTATCGAGTCGCTGCAAAGCAGCTATGCGCGCCACAAAACTTCGTTTATCGTCATCGTAGCCGAGGGCGAGGAAGAAGGCAACGTGCACAAAGTGGCCAAGCGCGTGAAGGAAGCCATCCCGCAGCTCGATACGCGCGTCACGATTGTGGGCCACATTCAGCGCGGGGGCTCGCCCACGGCCTCCGACCGCCTGCTGGCCTCGCAGCTCGGCATCGCGGCCGTGGAGGGCCTGCTCAACGGCATGAAGAACGTGATGGCTGGCATCGTGGACCGCAAGCTCATGTACACGCCCTTCGACGACACCATCAACAAGCGTAAAGTCATCAACCAGAGCTTTATGCGAATGGTAGAAATCCTGTCAGTTTAAGTATAAATTAGGAATTATGAATTGGAGCGCTGATTTAGCATAGCTTCCGCAGTTTCAATTCCTAATTCCTGATTCATAATTCGACCCAAGCGTAGCCTGGGTCGCGGCGGAGCCAGGTGAGCTGGCGCTTGGCGTAGTGGCGGGTGTTGCGCTGGAGCAGGCGCACGGCCTCGGCGTAGGCATAGGCCCCGTCGAGGTAGCCGAATATTTCCTGGTAGCCCACGGTTTGCAGCGCCTGGTGGTGGCGGTAGGGCAGTAGCGCTTCGACCTCGGCCACCAGCCCAGCGTCGAGCATGTGCAGTACGCGCTGGTCGATGCGCTGGTAAAGCTCTTCGCGGGGGCGGGTCAGGGCCACTTTCACTACGCGCCAGGGCCGGGCCGCCGCAGTAGCCGCCAAGGCCGCCGGCCCCTGGTGAAAGCTGGAAAACGGCCGGCCGGTACCGCGCGTCACTTCCAGGGCGCGCAGCACGCGCTGATGGTTTTGCAGGTCGAGGCGGGCGTGGGCCACGGGGTCGAGGCGCGCCAGCTCGGCCACCAAGGGGGGTAGGCCGTGGGTTTGCAGCTCGTGCCGTAGCTGCTGGCGCACGGCGGGCGGCACGGCGGGCAGCTCGTCGAGGCCATCGGTGAGGGCCTGCAAGTACAGCCCCGAGCCGCCCGTGGCGATAACCACGGCGTGCTTTTCAAACAGCCGGGCCAGCCGCGCCTCCGCTTCAGCCGCGAAGCGGCCGGCGCTATAGTCCTCCGTAATGCTGTGCGAATCAACGAAGTGGTGCCCTACCCCCTGCCTCTCGGCCAAAGTAGGCTTGGCGGTGCCAATGCTCATTTCGCGAAAGAACTGGCGCGAGTCGGCCGATATTATTTCCGTGCCCAGCTGCTGGGCCAGGGCCACAGTGAGTGCCGTTTTGCCCACGGCGGTGGGGCCGGCCACGGCCAGCAGCACGGGGCGCGCATCGGCGGGGGTCGGTGCCGGGCGGGACAGTATTTCGGGAGGTAACATGGGTAGTCCGGCGAGCGCGGGCTGGCCGTAATCACAAGGTAAAAAGCCTACGAAGCTACTTCTACCACCCAAAACCCGGCTACCTACTGCCCGAGCTACCCTTTTTCCGGCTCTACTCCCAGCAAGTCATTGTAGAGCTGAACCAGCTTTTTTTCTTCTTGCTGCCAGCTCCACTCGGCACGGGCGCGGCGGCAGTTGGCGGCCAGCCGCTCGTAGTAGGGGCCGGGCCGGCCGGCCGGCAGCAGCCGGGCCAGGGCAGCCACCAGCGTAGCGGGCGCCAGGTCGGGCACCAGCACGGCCACCTCATACTGCGCGTTGAGGGCGCGGTACTCCGGAAAATCGACGCACAGCTGCGGAATACCGGCCTGCACGTAGTCGAAGAACTTATTAGCCAGCGAGTAGTAATAGCTCAGGCCCGTGTTTTCGAGCAGCATGATGCCCACCGTGGCCTGGGCCGTGAGCACCCGCAGCACAGCGGGCAGCACGTAGCCCCGAAACTCGACCTGCCCCACCGTAGGCGGCGCCGCCAGTAGCCCCAGCCGCGCGGCCTGCGCCCGCAGGGCCGCCGAGCAGTCGCCCTCGCCGCAGATTACCAGCCGGGCCGGCACCTGCGGCATGGCCGCCAGCAGCTCGGCCAGGCCCCGACCCACGTTGAGGGCTCCCTGATAGAGCAACGTGGCCGGGGCGGGCGCGGCGACGGGGCCCACGGTGCCGCTGGCAGCGGCGAGGGCGCCGGCCCCTACCCCCCCCTGCGGGGCCAGCGCCACGTTGCGCACCACGGCAAACGGGCAGCCGGGGTGCCGCTGCTCAAAAAGCCGCGCCAGCGCCGGGCCCACGGTGTAGCGCAGCTGGGCGCGGGGCACAATAAAATTCTCTACCCACTGCCACGCGCGCTGCACGCGGGGCCGGGCCACCACTTCGGGCACTTCCGTAAAAAGCTCGTGGGCGTCGTACACAAACGGCTGGCTACCAAGCCTGGCCCGCAGCCAGATGGGTAGGGCGGCGTCGAGGTCGGCGCACCCCCAGGCGGCGGCCCGCTGGCGCAGCAAATAGCTCAGCAGCCGCAGGTTATATTCGAGATAAAACAGCTTTCCGTGCTGAAACCACCCCCGCAGCCGGTGCTGGGCGTAGGGCTGCGAGGCCAGCGGCACCGAGGCCGGGCGCTGCCAGCCCACCAGCTGCACTACGTAGCCGGCCCGCGCCAGGCTGCCGCAAATGCGCTGCATCCGCTGGTCGTAGCTGAGGTCGGTGGTAACCGCTACCACGAGGTGTGGCCGCGGCCGGTCAACTAATTTGGGCACGCAGGAATACAAAATGACATGGCCGTCGTAAATTCAGCCCAAAACTAACCCCGCTGGTGCGCCGCTGAAAAAACCAGTGCCCAACGAGCGTTTTTCGCCCTCTATGCAATCTTCTTCTCCGGTATCGATATTACCGGCTACCGCTCTCATGCTCGACCAGCTGCAGCTGGCCTACGTGGTAATTGACCGCGACGGCCTGGTTGTGGAAGCAAATAATACGCTACTTAACCTCAGCGGCTACGACCAGGCCGAGCTAGTAGGTCAGGCGGCTTCTAAATTATTACCTCGCGCCCAGCAAGCTGAGCGGCAAGCCAAAACCCGGCGCATCCTGGCCGGCGACGAGCCTTGCCCACCCTACTACGAATCGGAACTGGCCGCCAAAGATGGCAGCCTGCTTACCCTGCAGTGGCAATGCAACCTAGTACTGGACGAGCAGGGTGATATTGTGGGGATGTGGACGGCGGGCCACGTGCTACCCAAAGGGGCCCAGCCCGGTGCCGGAACCCAGCTGGCAATGCCCGAGCCAGCGTACCTGCGCGAGTTTTTTGATAGTTCGCACGACCTGATACTGCACCTGAGCGCCACCAACGTGCTGCTATTCGTGAACCGCGCGGGGCAGGAAAAGTTAGGCTACACCGAAGAGGAGCTCATGGGCCGGCCCTTTACCGATGTGGTGCACCCCTACTACCGGGCCAAACTGCTCTACCAGCTGCGGCGCCTCTACGAGGGCCAGGCCCTGAACAAGCTCGAAACCGTGCTGCTAACCAAGGCGGGCCGGCCCGTGCACCTCATCGGCTCGGTGAGCAGCGAGCAGCAGCCCGGCCGCCTGCCCAGCGCCCGGGCCGTGCTGCACGACATTACGGACCGTATTAAAGCCGAGCGCCTGCAAAAAGTCTACTATAGCATTGCCAACCTGGCCATTTCGGCCCACGACCTACCCGCTCTCTACGGCGCTATTCACCGCGAACTGGGCAAGGTTATCGAAACGAATAATATTTTTATCTCGCTCTGCGACGATGCCCGCACGGAGCTGCAGTTCGTGTACTACGTGGACCAGCACGCCTACTTTGAGCAGGGCGATGGGCGGCCTTTCTCGATGGGCGTGACCGAATACGTTATTGAGCAAGGGCAGCCGCTGTACTTTACCAAGGCCGATTTGCTGCGCCTGATGCGAACCGGTGAACTCACGGCATTTGGCCGCCTGCCGGCCGTGCTGCTGGCTTCGCCGCTGAGCGTGGGCGACCGCACTATCGGGGTGCTGGCGGTGCAGGAATACGACCGGGCCGACTTGTACACGCCCGCCGACCTCGATATTCTGCACTTCATTTCGGGCCAGGTAGCGCTGGCCATCGACCGCAAGCGACAAGAAGAACACCTGGCACTCCAGAACGCCCGCCTCAACGCCATTTTTGAGAGCGGCAATCAGCTCATGTGGAACGTAGACCGGAGTGGCTATCTGGTATCGTTTAACCGCAACTACGCTGACTTTTACCTGCACCGTAATGGCGCGCTGCCTACCCAGGGTCTCAATCTTATAGAGTCGGATATTGCCCTTACCGAGGAAGGAACCCGCACATTGTTTCGCAGCAGCTACCAGGCAGCCAGCCGGGGCGAGGCGCAACAGTTTGAAGTCGCGCTACGTAGGAGCAGAGGTCCTGATGTGTGGCTAAACGTTTCGCTGGCTCCTATATATTTGCCCGACGGTTCATTTGAGGAGATTACGGCGCAGGCACAGGATATCACCGCTACAAAAAACTCGCAGTTGGTGTTGGCAGCGCAGGAAGAAAAATTTCGCTCCATATTTGAGTCTTTCCAAGACATTTATTACCGCACTGACCGCGAAGGACGCTTTACCATCCTGAGTCCGTCGGTGCGGGAAGTGCTCGGCTATAACCCTACCGAAGCGCTGAACTACCCCATTGACCACGTGTATCTGCAGCCTGAGCAGCACAGAAATTTGCTGGTTGAGTTGCGTAAGCACGGGGAACTGCGCAACTTTGAGACGCAGTTGCGCCACCACGACGGCCATGCCGTAAGCGTGCTCGTGAATGCCCGCCGCACTGCTTTCGGCACCGAAGGCATTGTGCGCGATATCACCGAGATTCGGCGCATTCAGGACGACTTGCGCTTGGCTAAGGAAGAGGCAGAAGCCGCCTCCGATGCGAAAACGCAGTTTTTGGCCAATATGAGCCACGAGCTGCGTACGCCCATGAACGGTATTATTGGGATGATTGACCTGCTGGGCCAAACCATCCTCAATACTGAGCAGGCCGACTATGTTGATACGCTGCGCACGAGCTCCGAGGCCCTGCTCACCATTCTGAACGACATTCTAGACCTGTCGAAGATTCAGGCTGGTAAGATGCGCCTGCACGAAGCGCCGCTGGCGCTGGTGCCGCTACTCGACCGCCTGAGCGCGCTGTTCTCCTACCGAGCCAACCAGAAAAATATTCGCTTCAACTACCTCGTTACGCCGGAAACTCCGACGTTTATCGTTACGGACGAAACGCGGCTTCTCCAGATTCTGGCCAACTTGGTGGCCAACGCCATCAAGTTTACGGTGCAGGGCACGGTAAACGTGGTAGCCTCGCTGGTGCGCACGGAAGGCGAGTATTGTACGTTGCGGTTTGCGGTGCAGGATTCGGGCATTGGTATTTCGCCCAATGATGCGGCCCGCCTGTTCACCAGTTTCACGCAGCTCGATACTACCCCCAGCAAGGCTTATGGTGGCACGGGGCTGGGCCTGGCCATCAGCAAGGAATTGGCGGAGCTGCTGGGGGGCACTATCGGGGTGCTTTCCAATACCGGCGAGGGCAGCGTCTTCTGGTTTACCATTCGGTGCCAGGTACTTACGGCCGACCCGGCCCCCGCACCGGCCGCGCTCCCGACTCCTCCCGCCGCTCCCTTCACCGATGCTGCATTTACTGGCGAAGCAGCCCGGATATTACTCGTCGATGACAACGCCATCAACCAAAAGGTGGCGGCTCGCCTGCTGGCCAAACTCAACTGCCACGTTGAAGTAGCCAGCGATGGCTACGAAGCCATTGCCCGCGCCACGGCCCCGAATGCCGCCTACCAGCTCATCCTGATGGACATTCAAATGCCGGGCCTCGACGGCATTGCCGCCACCCGCGCCATCAAGGCGCAATTGGGGGCGGCGAGCCCGCCTATCGTAGCCATGACGGCCTATTCGATGCCCGATGATGCGGTGCGCTTCGTGAAAGCCGGTCTCGATGACTACCTGGCTAAGCCCGTGAAGCACCAGCAGCTAGCCGAAACCCTGGCCCGCTGGGTCAATGGCCCGCGGCCACTTGCCGAAGTGGCCGCCCCTACCCCCCCCGCCATCATCGACCCCGAAGTGCTGGCGCAGCTGCACCAGTTAGGCGGCGATGGGTTTGCCGCGGAGCTCTACAGCGAGTTTGTGGAAGAAACGACTACCCTCCTCGCACAAGCCAATGCCTGCTGGGCCGAGGAAAACCTCGACGGCCTGCACCCATTCTTTCATCAGCTAAAGGGGACGGCGGGCACGCTGGGTCTTACCCACCTGGCTGCTAAAGCACTGGCGCTGGAGCAAGCCATCAAGAATCGGGAAACTGATTCTCTGACTAAGGGTTTGGCCGATTTGGGGCAGCTATTTGAGCAGTTTGTTAACCAGTATCCAGCCATACTTGCCGCTATTGAATAAACTTTACAAGAATATTATTGACATTTAAAAGAATTTATTGCTTATTATTTATTCCTGTTATAACCTTTCTTCGCTCACTACTACCGCATCTCTTTCATGGATTCCGAATCTCAACCCAAAACCATTCTGATTGCCGAGGATAGCTCCGTTATTTTAAGCTTGACCCGCAAAATATTGGAACAGCAGAAGTACAAAATCATACTTGCCAAAAATGGGGGCGAAGTGTTGCGCCAACTGGAAAGCCACCAAGTGGACGGCGTACTGATGGACATAAATATTCCAGTAAGAAACGGCTTGGAATGCACGAAGGACATCCGAGGCCACGCCGATTCGCGCATCAATCAGCTACCCGTTATTGCCATCACTGGCAACGCCAATAATTACTCCTTAGAGCAATTCCGCGAGGCCGGTATTACTGATTACTTACCCAAGCCACTGGATTTTGACGCGCTGGTGCGGGTAGTGCGGCAGTATGTGGGCTAATTCCTTTTAAAAAGCCGTTAGCTGAAAGCTGTGGGCCGTTAGCTTTCATTCTGGAAGAAAGCTAACGGCCCACAGCTTTCAGCTAACGGCTTTTCAGGCATGAAACTTACTTTTTTGGGCACGGGTACTTCGTCGGGAGTGCCGATGATAGGGTGCTCCTGCCCGGTGTGCCGCTCGCTCGACTTTCGCGACCAGCGGTTGCGCGTATCAGTGCATTTGGAGGTAGCCGGCCGCAGCCTAGTGATTGATACGGGTCCTGACTTCCGGCAGCAAATGCTGCGCGCCCACATCAGCCGGCTCGACGGTATCCTGTTCACGCACGAGCACAAAGACCACACGGCGGGTCTCGATGACGTGCGGGCCTTCAACTTTCGGCAGCAGCAGGAAATGCCCGTTTTTGCCGAGCCCCGAGTGCTGGCCCAGCTTAAACAGGAATTTGCCTACGTTTTTACCGAGCATAAGTACCCCGGCGTGCCGCAAGTGAGCCTGCACCCCATCACCGACGACCAGCAGCCGTTTGAGATGCTGGGCCTAGCCGTGCAGCCGCTGCGCGCCCTGCACTACAAGCTGCCCGTGCTGGGCTTCCGCATCGGTGGCCTGGCTTACCTGACGGATGCTAACCAGCTGCCGGACAGTACGATGGACCAGCTGCGCGGGGCCGACACCATCGTGCTCAACGCGCTACGCCACGAGCCACACATCTCACACTTCACCTTGGGCGAGGCCGTCGCTATTCTGGAGGAGTTGAAGCCGCGCCGGGCTTACCTCACCCATATCAGCCACCAGCTGGGTCGCCACCGCGAGGTAGAGGCCACCCTACCCCCCTGGGTGCGGCTGGCCTACGATGGGCTGGTGGTGGAGGGGTAGGGCGACTGTTATTGCGAAAGACTTAAACTGACGGGTGTTTTATGACGGAGGACTTGTACTCGCCGCTCAAGTCAAACGAAATTCGGACTACACTACAGAGCCATATTTCATCAACATCAATGCCTGCCAGCTGGCAAATTTTGCCACCACAACCTGATGCACTTTATTACGGGAAAGTGACCGAAGCAGGCTTTAACTTGATTTTAGCCGCAGGAGTTGGTAGAGGAAATTCACTGCTGGAAATTTCGGGGGTAATAACGACCGTGCGCGATAGCACCACGAAGGGGAGCCGAATAAAACTGACGTACCAGCCAAACCGAGCTAGTCAGGTTGCCTGGAGATTTATGTTGCTGTTCTTGCTGATTTTTCTTGGCTTTGTGTTGTTAAATTATAACACGACGGGAAATCTTAGCGGGGTAATCATCTTACCCACTTTCGGTTTAGTAGGAATGCTACTTTTTGCCTTTTTATACAAACACGAAGAGCGTAAATCTCGCCGTTTTTTATCAGAAATACTTCAGCTGCGAAAAGTGCCTTATAATTTTTAGCAGTATCTATGCACACCAACTACTATTTCCTGCGCCAGCTGGCCCCGGCCCTTACCGAGCGGCTGCGGGGCTACCGCGTGGCCAGCTGCTTTTCGCAGGAGAAAGATGAGCTGGTGGTGGGCTTGCTGAACGAAGCCGGGGCCGAGTTTTGGCTGAAAGCGCAACTGGGTGCGGCTTTCCCAGCTTTATCCCTACCCGAGTCCTTCCATCGGGCCCGTCAAAACTCAGTGGATTTATTACCCGAGTTGCTGGGCCGCACGGTAGCCCGCGTGGAGGCGTGGCCGCAGGACAGGGTGCTGCAATTTACGTTTGTGGAGGACGCCGCCACGCTGGTTTTCAAGCTGTACGGCCCGCGGCCGAACGCTATTTTTCGGCCTGGCCCGGCGGCGGCCCAGCTATTTCACCAGCGCTACGCCACCGATGCCGACCTGGTGCCGGCGGCCCCTACCCCCTTGGTTATTGGCGAAGCCGGCAAGCTGCCGCCCGCGCTGGCCGACCTGCCGGCGCGCTTCCTGCGCGAGCAGCGCGGCTATGACCCAGCCCCGGCCGCGCTAAAGCAGCAGCTCGCCACCGAACTACTCGCGGAGCTGGAGAGCCCGGCGCACTACTATATCATCTACCTCGACGGGCGAACGCGCCTGAGCCTGGTGGCACTGGGCGAAGTGCTCGATACGCTGCCCGGTGCTGACCCCATTGGCGCGCTGCGGCGCTTCGTGCCGCTGGCGCTGGCCCGCCGCGCCCTCGAAACTGAGCGCCGCCAGCTGCGCCAGCTGCTGACGCGCCGCGCCGACGAGGCCAGCACCAGCGCGCACCTGGCGGGCCAGCGCCTGCACGCGCTGGCCCACGAGGCGGGCTACCGCCACCGCGCCGACCTGATTATGGCCAATCTGCACACCATTGCGCCGGGCGCGGCCCAGGTGGAGGTAATAGATTTTTATACCAATGAGCCGGTGGTGCTCAAACTGAAGCCGCTCGAAAAGCCCCAGCGTACCGCCGAAAACCTGTACCGCAAAGCCAAGAACCAGCAAATTGAGGAGCGCCAGCTGCAAGGCCGGGTAGCCGGCCGCGAGGCGGAAGCCTTGCAAGCCCTCGAGCTGCTGGAGGAGCTGGATACCCAACCCGCGCTGGCCGAGCTGCGCGGCCTGCGCGCCTGGCGCAAGCTGCACGCCCTCGACCCTACCCCCCTCGCCAAGGCGGCTACTGAGCTGCCGTTCAAGGTATTTGAGGACCAGGGCTTTACCATCTTGGTGGGGCGCAACGCGCAGAATAACGACCTGCTAACCCAGAAATACGCGCATAAAGACGACCTGTGGCTGCACGCCAAGGACGTGAGCGGCTCGCACGTGGTCATTCGGCACCGGGCGGGGCAGCCGGTGCCCGAGCCGGTGGTGGAGCATGCGGCGCAGCTGGCGGGCTGGTACTCGCGCCGCCAGCACGACTCGCTGTGCCCGGTGACGGTGACGCCCAAGAAATTTGTGCGCAAGCCCAAGGGTTCGCTACCCGGCCAGGTGCTGGTCGAGCGGGAGCGCGTGGTGCTGGTAGTACCCGGCAATCCGTTTGAGAAATAGCCAGCCACAAAAAAAGCCCACCTAACGGCGGGCTTTTTGCTTTGCGTGCGCGCGGGGAGATTCGAACTCCCACACCCGAAGGCACCACCCCCTCAAGATGGCGTGTCTACCAGTTTCACCACGTGCGCAAAAGGTAATTGGCAACTCAGATTCGGCCGCGGGGCCGGCTTCGCTGAGGCGGCGAAGCGGGTGCAAATGTACTACGCTTCGCCGTTTTTTCAAACCTGTCACCGTTTTTTGCGGCTCCTCACCTGGAATTAATTAGTTGGCCCGAACCTTACGCGCTAATTGGCAAGAAGGTAGCCGACGCGCGTTTACTTTTCCTACCCCGTTTTTTATGTCTGACGCACCCAAAGTTTTCGGCAAAAAGTCATTTTTTGGGCGATTTGCCGAGCAAACGACCAAGGTAGCGGGCTCGACCGCCGTTTTTATTGGTGCAGTAGGAATTATTCTGCTGTGGGCCGTGACCGGGCCATTGTTTCATTACTCCGAAACCTGGCAGCTCGTCATCAATACGGGTACTACCATCATCACCTTTTTGATGGTGTTTCTCATTCAGCGGGCCCAAAACAAGGACTCGCTGGTGTTGCACCTCAAACTGAATGAGTTACTGGCCGCCACCAAAGGCGCGAGCAACCGCCTCATTAACGCGCAGGATTTTTCGGAGGAAGAAATCCGACTTATTCACCAGTTCTATTGTTTACTAGCTGAGAAGGCCAAGGCAGACAACGACCTGGGCGAAACGCATTCGGTGGAAGAAGCCGAGGATAACCACCACGAAAAGCTAGCCGCCCACCGCAACGACTAGCCCGCGGCCGGGCGCTCCCTATTTTTGCGGGGAGGGCGGCCACCACGCCCTACCCCCATGAACCAAGCGCACTGGCACCTCATTTTTAATCATGCGCCCATTTTTGGGGCGTTGGCGGGCAGCCTGCTGCTGGCAGCGGGCCTGGTGCAGCGGCAGGACGCGCTGCTGCGGGCGGGACTATGGGCGCTAGTGCTGGCGGTGGCGGTGGGCCTACCGGCTCAGCTCACGGGCGCTGGTGCGGCCAAGGTGGTGCAAAATATGCCCCGCGTGAGCCAGGCGCTTATTCAAACCCACGCGCAGGCGGCGCGGGCGGGCTACTGGGTGTTGGTGGCCACCAGCACGCTGGCGCTACTCAGTATCATGCAGTTGCAGCAGCGGGCGGCGCGGGTGCGGCTGCTGGTGGGCCTCACGCTGCTGGGCGCGGTGCTCAGCTTTGGGCTGCTGGCGCGCGCCGGCAACCTGGGAGGGCAAATTAGCCACCCCGAAATTCGGGAGGGTTTTGGCACGCCCGACGAATTATAGTCTATCGGATAAGCTTTCGCTTGCCGTATCTCAACTTTTTCTGGTAAACTAACGCTTGCCCTACTCTATGGCATTTCCGTTTTTTGGTGATGATAAATCGACGGTGGCGCGGCTACTAGCTACCTTACCCCAGGCGGGCCGGCTGGAGTGGATAGGCCGGCGCCCGGCCCGCCGCGCCGAGCTGGAATCAGTAGTGGAAGCCGACGTAATTACCGACCGGCACCTGGCCGGCGACCACGCCAGCCCCAAGGCCGGCGGCAAGCGCCAGCTTACACTGATTCAGCAGGAGCACTTGGCGGCGGTGGCGGGCTTTCTGGGGCTGCCTGAGCCGGTAGCGCCCGGCCGCCTGCGCCGCAACCTGGTGGTGAGTGGCCTCAACCTACTGGCGCTCAAGGGCCGGCAAATTCAAATCGGCGACGAAGTAATTCTGGATATTACGGGCGAGTGCCATCCCTGCTCGCGCATGGAGGAGGAGCTGGGGCCCGGCGGCTACAACGCCATGCGCGGGCACGGCGGCCTCACGGCGCACATTGCCCAGGGCGGCCGTCTGCGCGTGGGCGATGCCGTGCGCGTGCTGCCCCCGCCCGCAGGCGCGGGGCCGGCTTAAGCATCGCCGTCGTTCGGGTAGTTTTAGCCCGCAGAGGGCGCAGAAGACGCGGAAGCTGACGGCTTTGGCGGCGCAGACTCGTTATTCAGGGCAATAAAAAACCCGCAGCCAAAGGCAGCGGGCTTTCCTGAGCTATGAAAACACGGCTCTGGCGAGCCTATGGTACTTTACGCAATGATTAAGCTCAGTGGATTTACCTAGGTGGAACTTTTTTTCAAGCACCATCCATCCGCACGATTCTGGGCGTGAAGGAGCCGAGCACATCCACTAATTCGCGCTGGCTGGCCATCACGGTGTGGATGTCTTTGTAGGCCTGTGGGGCTTCGTCGAGGCCACCGCCGAGCAGCTCCACGCCGTGGTCGGCAAGCTGCCGGCGTAGGTCGGCTTCGCCGATTTCGGCCTTGGCGCGGGTGCGCGACAGCAGCCGGCCCGCCCCGTGCGAGGCCGAAGCCAGCGACGCCGCCGCGCCCCTACCCCGCACAATGAAGCCGGGGGCCGTCATGGAGCCGGGAATAATGCCGAGCACGCCCGCGCCGGCCGGGGTAGCGCCCTTGCGGTGCGTGATGACCTCGCGGCCATCGGCCAGGCGCTCCTTCCAGGCGAAGTTGTGGTGGTTTTCCACTTTCGCCAGCGGCTTTTCGCCCAAGGCGCGCGCTAGCCGACGGTGAATCTGGTCGTGGCAAGCCGAGGCGTAGTCGCCGGCCAGGTTCATGGCGGCCCAGTATTCCTGGCCGGCCTCGGTGTCGAGGCCCAGCCAGGCCAGGTTTTGCGCCTCGGCGGGCAGCTGGCACACGTCTTTGGCGAGCTTGGTATAGTGCTCGGCAATGCCCGCGCCCAGCCCCCGCGAGCCCGAGTGCGAGAGCACGCCCACGTACTGACCGGGGGGTAGGGCCAACTCGTTGGCTGGGTCGATGATTTCCACAATCCCGAACTCCACGAAGTGGTTGCCCGAGCCCGACGTGCCCACCTGCTCAGCGGCGCGGTCGAGCTTGTTTTTCAGAAACGGAATGGCCTGGAACGTGTCGCTGTGCAGCACGGCGTGGTCGAGGCGCTGGCCCCGCTCCCAGCTGCGGCCGCTACCGAAACGGGTGTTTTCGAGCAGCAGGTGGCGCACTTCCTGCACGCGCTGGGTGAGGTACTTGGCCGGCAGGTCATACACCGAGAGGGCCATGCGGCAGCCAATGTCCACGCCCACGGCGTAGGGAATCACGGCGTTATCGGTGGCCAGCACGCCGCCGATGGGCAGGCCGTAGCCGTGGTGGGCGTCGGGCATGAGGGCGCCGGCCACGGTCACGGGCAGCTTCATGGCGGTTTCCATCTGGTGCACCGCCCCGGCGTCGATGTGTTCGGCGCCGAAGGTGACGTAGGGCTTGCGCGCCACCAGCTCGATGTGCCGCGACACGGGGGGTAGCAGCGCGGCGGCGGTGTGGCTCCAGGCCAGGTCGGTAAGAAAATCGGTGGGCGTCGCCAGAATTGCTTTCAGCAATTCGAGCTGGTCGGCCTGGGTCAGGCGCTTGTGTTCTTTGCGCTGCAACTGCGCCAGCGCCAGCCCGATAGCGCGGCCCTCGGGAAACCCGAGCTGCCGCAAGTCATTGCCCCGTAAAATAGAAGCCATTAGTTTGAGATTTAGAATGGGGTATTTGGAATGATGAATTGGCATGCGGACAGCCGCTGGAACGTCATTCCGAGCTTGCCGAGGAATCTCGCCCAGGCCGTTCGGGTATCGTTCAACGAAGCGAGCGAGATTCCTCGACAAGCTCGGAATGACGTTCCAGCGGCTTTTTAATCAGCCTAATTCAAAAATTGCCGGAGCGACAGGCGGCCCGCGTCGGGCCAAAAGGCGACGTGACAGGTCGAAGGAACGCGGGCCTACGGCATCCGGCAACTTGAATAAAAGCAGAGAAGAGGCGCGCCAGCGGTCGGTTTTCAAGCGATGGCAGACGGCGCTACGGCACCGCAGGTGGGTGGTGGTTTTTAGTCGAAAACGCCCTCCCACACCCGGTCGGCGGCCGTGAGGCGCTCCTTTCGGAGCCAGTGGGCAAGCCAGTGGCGCTCGAGGGGGGTAGGGCGGCGGTTGTACTTGCCACGGACCTGCACCAGCTGGTATTCGGGCGTGACTTCGAGGGTCAGCATCCGGCCGCCGTTGAAGGTGAGTGAATAGATACCCCGCCGCCCACGCTTGCACTGGTGCACGTAGGAGGCCACGCAGTGGTGCATGTGGCGGCCTTCGTCGAGCAATTCGGGGTAGCTGCGCAGCTGCCGGATGTGGACCCACTCGCCGTCGCCGCCCGCAAAATCGGGCACCGCCAGCCCCGGCCACACGGCCGCCAGCAGCTCCTGAAAGCGCGGGTTGCGCCGGGCTGGGTTTAGCGTGCGATGCCAGCGCGCGGTGTGCGCCAGCAGCGAGGCCAGGCTGCGGCCCCGCAGCGAGAAGTTGGGCTGCGCCGGCTCGGCCAGGCTGCCCACGCGGCGGCGGAAGTGAATCCAGTCGCACACCGGGCCAAATTGCCAGGCATCGACCTCCGGCTCGGCCCGAAACAGGTCGAGCACCGCCAGCCACAGCGCATCGTCGGGGCCGATGGGCTCGCGACCCAGCCGCGAGTCGAGCACTACGCCCAGCCACTCGGTTGCGTCGCGGGCCGCCAGTTGGGCGTAGCGGTAGGCTTCTTGGAACGTGCAGCCGTCCGGGGCCTGCCGCAAGCCGTGCTCCAAGCGCTTGGTGAGCGGCACGGGCAAACCCGCGAAACTCCGCAGCGCCTGGCCCCTACCCAGGTGCAAAAGAAGCAGCGTGAGGTCGACGCCCGTGGGCTGCTCGGGCGCCCTACCCCAGCCATTGAGCACCCAACCCGGCACATCGCCAAACTGGTCAAAAAGGTGGCGAATTAAGCTGTCGAGCTGGTAAAAAACGTTTTTGGAGCGCGGCTGCCAGCTGGCTACTTCGCGCACCCGGTGGGCGTAGTGCAGGCCCAGGTGCGCCAGGGCCGGAGCCAGCTCGGGGCGGTCCAGCAGCCGGGTTCGGCACTTGATAAGCTGGCTGAGGAAGTGGCGGATGCGCCCCTGCTCATTGCCGGTGCGGGTGGCCACGCAGTGGCGGTGCAGCTGCGCCAGGGCCGAATGCGGCTCGGCCTGGGCGCCGATAACCTGCGCGGCATCGGGTGAAAAGATAAACGCTACCTGGCGGGCCGGCGGCCATTTTTGCCAGGGCAAATGCTGCGCTAGGGCAGCGGCAGCCCGCAGCGCCGTGCGCGCCTGAGCCGATAAAGGTTTGTTGCGGTTGGCCATGTGCCAAGGGCGCGGCCCGAAATTCCGGCCGCCGAATTAGGTGGGTGAATAGGCCA
The DNA here is from genome assembly GCA_964657755.1 of uncultured Rhodanobacter sp. Taxonomy (GTDB): domain Bacteria; phylum Bacteroidota; class Bacteroidia; order Cytophagales; family Hymenobacteraceae; genus Hymenobacter. The sequence goes on along the minus strand of CAZZWL010000009.1, from coordinate 40,474 downwards.
TATAAATGGGTCGGAGATGGGTGTATTTCTGGACATAAAAAACGAATTAGTACGCGTGAAAAATTAATTAAAAAATACCGGGCAACAAGCGGCGCACCACTGAATGTGCTCTAGCCAACTGAGCTACCGTGGGCCGGACCCACGAACGGGAATCGAACCCGCGACCGCACCGTATCGAACGAAGTAAGGCGCACCTACGGCACCGGTAGTAGTAAGCTAAATCTAGTTGGGGCAACAAGCGCCCAGCCGCCATATCCTGCTCTACCTGACTGAGCTACAGCCGCTACCAAAGCAGCGGCCAGCGGGATTCAAACCCGCGACCTGGCGATTAAGAGTCGAAGTATGGCCGGGCTACGGCACCCAACTAGATTAAAAATAAGCAGCGGGGCAACAAGCGGCAGGCCGGCTATTGAGGAGCGCGTCTACTAATTTCGCCACCTAGGGCAAGCCCTGGGGCAGGACTTGAACCTGCACACCTTGCGGCACAACTTCCGAAGGATGGCCCGCCTACAGCACCCGCTGTTTAGTGCTTGAAATTTTATTCCGAATAATTAATTAATTGCTCGGAAAACGGCAGAATAATTTCTGAAAAACCGGGGCAATAATTGGCAGCCACGGGCTGGCCCTACCCCTGCGCAAACGCGGCATTACTTACGCAACGCTACTTCGGGAGTCGAACCCGCGACCAACCCAAAAAGGAGCGAAGGATGGCTGCGCGATGGCACCCGGTTTCACCAGAAAAAAATCAGCAGCTCCAAATTCAGGGCGACAAGCGGCCAGCGTATCTACTGCTACCGAAATAGCAGCAGTGGGATTCGAACCCTACGGCTTGCGCCGACAACCACGAAGTAACGCCGAGCCTACGGCACCTGAAAGAGAGGGAGTTGGGGACTGGTTTGGAACGGGCCGCCGGAGCAAACAGGGCCCCGGCGGGTAGCCGTTCCGGCCAGCGGCTGCCATTAAGGGGTCAGCCGTTTGCCTAAGTCGGGAATCATAGAACAGATTCGTATAAAGAGTAGAACAATTAGTTTGCCAGATTTAGTGAAGCCGAATAAAATTAATTTATTCGTAACCTAGCTCTTGACTAACGCAACTGGCCGGGGTTTCCGCTTTATTGCCCGGCCGGGCCGCTTGGTTTTTACAGCTCAATTTTTTCGATTTCGGTGAGCGCGCTACCCCCCGTTTCGAGGGCGGCGAGCACGTCGAAGATTTTATCCGACCAGCCGGCGATGAGGGCCACGCCGTGCTCGGCGCGCACGTCGAGCGGGGCGGTACCGTGGCCGGCCAGGTCAAAGAGGTAGAGGCGAGCCTGGGGCGCCACGTTGGCGCGGTAGGCGGCCCATTCCTGAGCCAGCGTGTTACCTTGCCCGGCACTATCCCAGAGCTGGCAATCGGTGAAAATCATCACCTTATCCACTACCTCGCGGCGTTGGCGCAGGTCCTGCACCACAAGGTGGCCGTTGGTGGCGTAGCCCACCTCCCCCTCGCGCCGGTACAGCTCCTGCACGTTGCGCAGCACCTGGCCCTGGGGCAGCGCCACCCGCTTCCAGGTGTTGCCGAAGATGCCGGTAACTACGTGCTGGCAGCGGCTTTGCAGCAACATGCCCAGCACCAGGCCCACGTCGTAGAGCAGCACTTTGCTGCGCGGCGAAATAGGTTGCTGCATCGAGCCCGATACGTCGCAGGCCACCACCACGCGGGTGTCGGCCCCGAAACCGCACAGGTTGCGGGCACTGGCCCCAATGGCGGCCTCCAGCGCGGCCAGCACCGGGGGCGCCGCGCCCGCTTCCAGGGCCAACACCTCGCGGTAGGCGGCCAGGAAGCGGAAGGGCAATTGCCGGGCGCGGGCCACCTGGCCGGCATCGGCGAGGGTGGCGCCGGCCAGGGCCAGCGTATCGGCGCTTACGTTGGCTTCCAGCAAGTTGCGCAGGTTGCGCAGCAAGGCCATGTAGCCCAGGCGGCGGCTGGCCACCAGCGTTTCCCAAGTGCGAGTGAGAGCCGCCTGCCGCTCGGCGGGCGAGGGGTAGGCCACCTGCCCAGCGGCCGACAGCTCGGTTTCCCAGGTGTAGGGCACCGGCAGCGTGCCAGCCACGAGCTGATTGAATACCGCCTGCTGCGCCTCGTCGCGGGGCTTGGGGTGCACCAGGAACAGGGCATCGCGGAGGCGCACGGCCGCGCCGTCGCGGTCGTACTTGGCCAGCTGGTAGGCGTCGAATTTATTGAACGCCAGGGCCAGACCATGCTGCATCTGCTTGGAAAGCCGACCCAGGACTTTCGCCCCGGTACGGCCATTGGCCTGGGCGTAAAAGGCCAGTAGTTCGGGGATTTCGTCGGCGCGCTGCACCACCCGCGCCACTAAGCGGCTCACCAGGTTATCGCCCCGGTGAATGCGGGCCAATTCTATGGCCAGCACCAACGGCACCGAACGCAGGTAGAGCTGCTCGCGGGCATACACGGCCAGCCGGACCACAAACTGCGGGTCGCTGCGGGCCACCAACTCGCGCAGGCGGGCCAGGCGGGTGTTGGCCGACTCGTAGAACTGGTCGCTAAGGGCGGCCGTCGCTACGGCGGCGTACAGCTCCTGAGCCGGGGTGAGGGCAAAAGCCGGCGCGTTTTCGTGGTTGCGAACCAGCGCGGCGTTGCCGCGAAAATTGAGGTTGAAACGCATTACAAAAAAGAATACTGGGTGGGAAATGGGTGGTAATTAATTACCGATTAATTAATTACTAATTGGCATTAGGCGCACCTTTCCCAATCAAATAAAAATTACTTTTTATTTGTGAAATGAATACAAAAAAACCCGGTGTTCAGGACCGGGCTTTTACTTTCGCGAAGGGCTCACCGATTAGTTATCGGCAGGGCACACACTAAGAAAAACCACGGGGTATTGGATGCCGCCCGGCCAGGCCGAACTGCAGCTGACTATACACAGGCAGGAAACTAGGGCGGTAATTGGGCATCGAAGGAATGAGCTAAGCGGCTGATAACCGGCTAACAACAAAAAACCCGAGCTTCAAGGGCTCGGGCGGCGACAGTTTTAGCGGAAGCTAAAATCAGGCATACGTACCGAGCCGGGGCAGCTTTTCTGGCTGCTTTTTATCCGAATTGCAAAGGCTTATCAGGTGGCGGTACATGGCGTTGAAGGTTTAGTGTGACAAAGGTGGGGCAATTATTTTACGTATGCAACTATTCGTTCAATAATTTTTTAATTATTTTTTGAAAGGACAAAACCGTCGAAATTGATGGGATTTAATTAATTAAGCATCCAGCAATTAATTGCTCATTGAAAGTTGGTAGTAGCACTGGTAAGACGCGCTTAATTAAGCTACGAGTTATTTTTGTAGCCTGTGACTGACTTTTCTTTTCTTGAGCGCCAATGGCTGCCCGACCGGGCGGCGGCGACTAGCGTTGGTTCGCCGGCGCAGCACGCTTTTCGCGAGGCGATGGCGGCTATTGAAGCTTTGCGGGCGCAGCTGAGTACACTGCGGGCGGCACAGGCCGCCACTCGCCAGTCGTACTGGCGGCAGGTGGGGCCGGTGGCAGCGGCGGCCGTAGCGGCTCGCCGCGCGCTGTATGCGCCGCTCGAATTGGCCCTGACCACTGGGTACCTCAACCGCGCCGAGCAGGTGCAGGTGACGGAGCTGCTGGTGCACAACGCGCGCAGCCTGGAAAGGCGCTTTGGCGAGGATGAGAGCGAATTGTTGGCTCGCTACGCACCCGCCCCGCCCGTGCTCGAGGAGACGCAAACCCCTACCCCCCCACCGCCAGCCGAACCTGATGACCCGACCACCCTACCCCACGAACGGGCCGCCGCCGCCGCCCGAGCGCGCCGCCAGCAGCGCGCTACCCAGGCACAAGCCGCTGAGACGGAAGAACAGTCATTGCTTCAAAACACGAAGGCGGCTTACCGCCAGCTGGCTCGCCTGCACCACCCCGACCGCGCGGCCCGGGCTGATGCCGCCACCCAACAGGCCCAAACGGCCCTGATGCAGCGCATCACGGCCGCCTACGCGGCGGGCGATTTGGCGGCGCTGCTCGCGCTGCTGGCCTCCAGTGAGTCGCCTACCCCCTCGCCCAGCCCCGAAGCCGACGCCTTGCTCCGGCGCTATACCACCGCGCTGACGCAGCAGCACGCGCAATTGGCCCAGCAGCTGGCCACCGCGCAACGCCCCGTGGCCGATGAGCCCTGGAGTGGCACCGAGAAGCAGCAGCGCACCCGCCTGCGCCAGATTAAGCGCGACCTGCGCGCCGAAACGGACTATCTGGAACATTTGGCGCGGCAGCTACGGGAACCGGCCGGCCTGCGGCAACTACTACGCGAGCTAGCCGCTAATGGCCTGGCTGGCTTCTGATTATCAACAAACTACCCCCAGCGTGCGCAGTGCTAGGGGTAGTTATTGGCCAGCCGAAGCGCTGCCGTAGCTCAGCGCGGCGGCGGCGGCCTGCACGGCTTCGGCCCGGTAGGCGGGCGCGGTGGCGGGCGCACGCAGCAACTTTAGGAGGTGCATATACTTGCTACGGCCTTCGGCCAGCATAGCGGCGGGCACTTCGAGGGGGAATACGCCGAAGGGCTCGACTTTTTGCACGCCCACCAGCAGGAAGCGGTCGGCCCGGAGGGCATCGAGGTAAAAGGCCGCTTGGCGGTCGTAGTCGTAGTGGCTGCATTGCAGCCGAAAGTGGTCGGCGTCGCGGGCCAACGTTGTTTTGAAATCAACTACGGTGTAGGGCTCGCCGGGCTGGTTGAGCACCAGGTCGGCGCGCAGCTTGCACAGGGTGCCGGTAGTAGGCTCGCTAAACACGGCGCTACGCTCGGTCACGCCCTGTTCGAGCAGGCGACTCAACTCCGTATTCAGCTTCACGCCTTCGACTAGCCACCAGATGAGGGTGTCGTTGAGGCCGGGCTGGCCGGGCTGATAGTCGGCCGGCTCCAGCAGGGCCGTGTGGAAGGCTGTGCCGAAACTCAACGCGCCCGAGCCCGAATCGGTGCGCGGCGGGCGGCCGTCGAGGGCATCGCGCAGGCGCGACAGGTCGGAGTTAGCAATGGCGGGCAGGGCGCGGTAGTCGTCGTAGGAAACGCGCAGCAGGTCGGGGCGGGCGGCGGAGGCGGCAGGTAGGTCAGGCACCCTCTTTAAACAGCGAGAGGGGTAGGCTTAGTTGTCTATTTTAGCAGATAATAATAAAGGGGGGTAGCAATTGCCGCGATGCGCGACAATTGCTACCCCCCTTCGCGGCGGCCAACATAAGAAAGCCGGAGTCTATTTCACCGTAATAAAATATATCCGTAGCGCAATCTTATTGGTCGTGTTACGTGGGCCGCCCAATATTACGCGGTTAGGCAGCGAGGGCGAGGCGGACGACACCAGGAAGCCATTGTTCGGAATAGTCCGGTTGATGACTGCCTGCACGTAGCTGGTTACTATCCAGTTGTACGAGCCTTGCTCAATACCGGTAGTTGACGACACGCCCGAGGTATACGTCACGCCAGACAAATAGGTAGTGGTGGGGTGGTTGCTGGCATCCGTGAGGCTAACCGTGAGGCTGGGCGGCACGGGCACAAACGGCGACAGCGTGGTCGTCGGCACTAGCGCCGTAATCTGGGCATTGGTGACGGTGAGGTTGGCGCCAAACTGCTGCAAGTCGGTGAGGTAGGGGAACTCCAAACGGGTTTGCAGGCCCAGAGCGCCTTCCACTACCGTGTTCATACCGGTGAGGGAGGCATCAACAGATTGAAGCGACGTGGTGGGCAGCTTTTTGATGGCCCCCGTGCTGCGACCAGCCTTCACCTGGTAAAAGTGCCGGTTGACGCTCGTTAGCGAGAACGTGCTGGTAAGCACCGCCGTCGGGTTGGTTGGGTCGTGGTAGTAGAGCAGCAGCGCAGCGTCGCTGGCCGTGGCATTCAGCCGAACAATGGTTGCGTCGTCGCCGGGCGCCGGGGTCAGTGCCAGGCCCGGCATGAAAGCATCAAATTGGTCTTGCGTAGTAATACGGCCGGTCTGACCCGCTAGCAGTAAGCTACGACCAAAATTATCGAGCAAAGGCAACCGAATAGTGCCCTGCGTGGGCCGGATGCGTCCCCGCGGGGCCATCCCAACCGTGCCTCCCCCAGCAGGGCGGTTGAGTAGCGTAGTCGAGTCGTAGCTGATGCTGGTGAGCTTGGGCGAAGCGAAAGATACCTTAGTCGTCGAGATAGGGTTAATCGGCGTTATCGGGTGCACCTCAAAGAGGGCCTGAGTTTTGGTGCTGTCGCCGTAGATGTAGCTGTCGGGCTTAGTAGGCGTAGCCGTGCGCAGCACCAGCGTCGTGGAGTCGTACACGAAGGTGGCGTCGGGATTAAACGCATCCGTGAGGCCCACCTGGAAAAAGCTTTTGGCGGTGAGCGTGCCCAGCTGCGGGTCGGTGTAGCGGCCCACCAGCAGGTTGGCTGAGTTGGAGGTCACTACCGAGTCGCGCAGCACCGTGGAGGCGCGGATAGTTACGGTATCAATCAGATACGCACCCGTGTTGGCCTGCGCATCGGGCAGAGGCCAACGCCAATATTACCAATGTCCTTCGAGCAGCCGGCGGCCAGGAACACCAGCGCGGCTAGTAAGGCAAAGGGCAGCCGGCCCCAGGAGGAAGCCCGGCGCCGGCTGGCCCGCGCGTTATTGCTGTGCTGCACTGGGGTCAAATTTCCAGAAATCATCAAAACGTTGGCTGCCATTATAGCCCGTACCTACGTAGCCGTAGTTGCCAATACTAAACGATACCGCCGAATTGCGCCCAGCCCCGCCACCACCAGTGAACGTGAAAGGATTGGTAGCCGTCCAAGTGTCCAGGGTGGGGTCGTAGGCCTGGCAGTCGGTGCGCACCGCGCTGTTGCTACCCACCGTTACGTAGCCAATGTTACCAATTACGAAGGAAGAGGCATAGGCCCGCGCCACGGCGCTGTAATCGTAGGACTCAGTCGAATTGCTGATATTGGCTAGGTTACGCTTCTGCGTCCAGGTACCGCTGCCTACTGGATTATACGCCCAGAAATCCGTCACGTACAAGTTATTATTGATACCGGTGCCCAGGAACATCTGGCCGTTGATAACGAAAGCAGTTGCCCCAATACGCTTGGTACCAGGAAAACCAGCCGTCAGGGCCGTCCAAGTGTTAGCAGTAGGGTCATACTTATAGAAGTCGTTCTGGTTATTGCCATCATAGCCGGTGCCCACGTAACCAATGTCACTGATGCTGGCGGCTACCGCGCCGTAGCGCCCCGTTCCGTTGGGAGTTGGGAAGTCGGCTACCCGCTTCCAGCTGCCGACAGTCGTCGTAACGACGGTACCAACCGTAGTGGTCGTACTGCCAGCGGGGTCAAACTGCCAGAAATCGCTTAGCAGGTTAGTGCCGTCATAGCCAGTGCCTACGTAGCCCTTACCAGCGGCCGCAAAAGCGACGGCGTTGTAGCGTAAGCCAGCGGCAAGAGGCATGGCTGTCACCTTGGTCCAGCCGCCGGTAGCTGGGTTTAGGGAATAAAAATCACCGTATTTCTTAGCATTGGCATCGACGCCGGTGCCCACGTAGGCCACGCCATTGATGACGAAACTAACGGCATTGCTGCGAGCGGCGCCGCTAAACGTGCTGGAGGAGGTCCAGTTGCCCAATACGGTGGTAGAATCGGAAGACTTGCAGCTGCTGAGGCCCAGGCTGGCTAGTAGCACCAGTGCCAGCATATACTGGCTTGCTCGTAGAACGAGGTTTTTCATGAAAAAAGAAAGTTGTGATACCCTTGAGAGGCAGGGGGGCAGCAAGTTGGTTGCATGCGCCCGAATTAGAAGAATGCCTTGTTTGGACCCGCAAGATACGGTTTTTTTCACCCCCTACCCCCTCTTTCATCGGCCAACGGCCGCTTTGTGTCGAGTAAACGCTAAAAAAGGAGGTGGCAGTATACGGAGTTAAAAAATTGATTTCCTGCTTTACAGGCGGCTTTTAGCGGCTGGCAACCAGGCTAAACAGGCGGTGAATTACCCAGGTTTTGCCCCCTACCCCCCGGCCTAAGCTTTAGTCGAAACGGATGGCTACCATGGGTTTGATGCGGGCAATCATGTAGGTAGGAATGAGCACCGACAGAATGGAGGCGACCAGCGTAGCCACGTTAAGCAGCACCATCACGGTGGGGTCCCAGGCAATGGGCACGCGGTCCATGTAGTAGTTCTCGGGGTCGAGCGGGATGATGCGGAAGTAATACTGCAACGCGCAGAAACCTAAGGCGATGACATTGCCAATGACGAGCCCTTTGAGGGTGATGGACAGCCCGCGGAAGAAGAACATCTCGCGAATTTGGTTGTCGGTGGCGCCTACTGCTTTCAGAATACCAATCATCTTGGTACGCTCCAGAATCATGATGAAAATGGTGGCGACCATGTTGAAGGTGGCGACGAAAATAATGAGTATCAAGAAGATAATCACGTTCCGGTTCAGCAGGTTGAGCCAGTCGAAGAGCTGGGCGTACTGGTCCGTTATTTTTTCGATGCGCACCTCGTAGGGCAGTTGCTCGTAGAACTGGTCGAAGGTGCGGTCGAGGCGCGCAAAGTCGCGCAGGCGCACTTCGAGGCCGCCCACCAGCGAATCGGGCCAGGCGTTGAGCTCCTGAATCTGGCGCAGGTCGCCGAGCACGTATACCTCGTCGAACTCATCGAGGCCCGTTTGGTAGATGCCCGACACCCGAAATGGGCGCACCCGCGGCGGCTGCTGAATGAAGTAGAACAGCGCTTTGCTACCCACCTGGAGGCGCAGCTTATCGGCGATTTTTCGGGAGATGACGATATCGTTGCTGGCCGCCGAATCGGCGAAGGCGATAAACTTGCCGGCCACCATATTCTGGCGCATCGAACTGGGGCTGTGGCGCTCGCTCACGCCCTTGAGCACCACGCCGAGCACCTCGTCGGGGGTTTTGATGATGGCCGTTTTGCGGGCGAAGGGCTGCACGGAGGCCACCTGGGGGTAGCGGGCCAGCGCGCGCCGCAGCTGGGGCTCGGAGATGGGCGCTACTTCGAGCGAGTTGTTGGTGTCGTAGCGAGAGAGCTGCAAGTGGGCGCCAAACGAGAAAATCTTGTTCTGAATCTGCTCGCGAAAGCCGTGCAGGATGGAGAACGATACCATCATCACGGCAATGCCCAGGGCAATGCTGACCGTAGCAATTCGCGTAACGGAATGGGTAAAGGAGCCGGTGTCGGCGCCATCCATGCGGCGCGATATGTAGCGGGCGGTATTCACGAGTGGCGGTAAAGCTACGGCCGCGCTGGGCGTTGCGCCCGGCAAGCCGGGCGCTTCTTACGAACAACGGTACTTTTGGGCCATGATGAAATGGATTTTCGTGGCGGCCGGCCTCGGCGCCTGCTCCCCCCACGGCGAGGCCAGCGCCGACGTGCCCGCCAGCCGCCCGGCTCCGGCGGCCCGCCCTATCCCCCCCGCCCGGCCGCTAGTGGTGGGCGCGGCGCAGCTAGGCCGCTACCTGCCCGGCTTGCGCGGCAAGCGCGTGGGCCTGGTCGTGAACCAGACCTCGCGCATTGGCAACACCTACCTGGTGGACACGCTCAAAACGCTGGGCGTCAACCTAACGGCCATCTTCGCGCCCGAGCACGGCTTTCGGGGGGAAGCGGCCGACGGGGCCACCATCGCCGACGGCCGCGATGCCCGCACCGGCGTGCCCGTGCGCTCGGTGTACGGCAAAACCAAGAAGCCTACCCCCGAGATGCTGGCCGACGTGGACGTGCTGGTATTTGATATCCAGGACGTGGGCACGCGCTTCTACACCTTCATCAGCACGCTGCACTACGTGATGGAAGCCGCCGCCGAGCAGGGCAAAGCCGTGGTGGTGCTCGACCGCCCCAACCCCAACGGCGCGGTGGTCGACGGCCCCGTGCTGGAGGCCAGGCACCGCTCGTTCGTGGGCCTCGACCCGCTGCCCATCTGCCACGGCCTCACGGTGGGCGAACTGGCCCGGATGCTGAACGGCGAAAAGTGGCTGGCCGGCGGCCGCACCTGCCCGCTCACGGTGGTGCCGGTGGCGGGCGGCTACACCCACGCCACGCCCTACCCCCTGCCGGTGCCCCCATCGCCCAACCTGCCCACCGCGCGGGCCGTGGCGCTGTACCCCAGCGCGTGCCTGCTTGAAGGCACCAACGTGAGCGTGGGGCGCGGCACCGACCAGCCATTTGAGGTAATAGGGGCCCCCACGCAGCCCGCCACGCGGCCCTACCAATTCACTCCCCGCCCCAACGCCGGCTCCCCTACCCCTCCGCTGAATGGCCAACTCTGTTACGGCCTCGACCTGCACCAACCCGCGCCCGGCGAGCCGGCCGAGTTTTTCAGCGTGCGCTATCTGCTTGATTTTTACCAGCAAAGCACCGATAAAGCGCATTTCTTCACGAAGTATTTTGAGCAGCTGGCCGGCACCGACTCGCTGCGGGCGCAGGTGGTGGCGGGCCGCTCCGAGGCCAGCATCCGGGCCAGCTGGCAGCCGGGGCTGGGGCAGTTCAAGGTGCTGCGCAAAAAGTATTTGTTATATCCTGAAAAATAAGAACCGGCGGCCTGAGCCATTGCTTATGTGCCCTCCATGTCTTCTGCTACCTATGCCCGCTCCCCTTCGCATCATCTTTATGGGCACGCCCGACTTCGCCGTGCCGACCCTCGAAACCCTGCTCACGCTGCCCGAGGCGCAGGTGGTGGCCGTGCTCACCGGGCCCGACCGGCCCGCCGGGCGCGGGCGGCAGCTGCAGGCCTCGGCCGTGAAGGCGGCGGCGCTGGCCCACGGCCTACCCGTGCTGCAACCCACCAACCTCAAGGACGCGGCTTTTCAGGCCGAGCTGAAAGGCTACGCGGCCGACTTGCAGGTAGTAGTGGCCTTTCGTATGCTGCCCGAAACCGTGTGGAATATGCCGCGCTTGGGCTCGGTCAATATCCACGCCTCGCTGCTGCCGCAGTACCGCGGCGCGGCGCCCATCAACTGGGCCCTGATGCACGGCGACCAGGAAACGGGCGTCAGCAGCTTTTTCCTGCGCCACGAGATTGATACCGGCGACCTCATTTTGCAGGATAAAATTGTCATCGAGCCGACCGACGATTTTGGCTCTTTGTATGACAAGCTGAAGGTGGCGGGCGCGGCGCTGGCCCGGCGCACGGTGGAGGCCATCGCCGCGGGCACCGCGCCCAGCACGCCGCAGCCCCCTACCCCCCACCTGCGCCCCGCTCCCAAGCTGACCAAGGAAACCGGCCGGCTCGATTTTCAGCGCCCCGCCGCCGAGCTGGTAAACCAGGTGCGGGGCCTGGCGCCCGCGCCCGCCGCCTACACCACTCTGCCCGATGGCCGCGGCCTCAAAGTATACCGCGCCCAGATTGCACCGGATGGAACCACCACCGCCGCGACCGGTACTTGGGCCACCGACGGCCGCCACCACCTGCGCGTGGCTACCCCCAACGGCTGGCTCGACCTGCTCGAAGTGCAGCTCGAAGGCAAAAAACGCCTCACGACCGAGGAGTTTTTGCGCGGCACTAAGCTGGAATTAAATTAAGCACGGGAAAACTCAGCGGGTTGTGAGGAGCTTTTCACAATTGCTACTTGCTCACTGTTAATTGCTCATTGAAAATATGGTTTCTATTATCGTAGCTGCCGCTGAGAATGGCGTAATCGGCCGGCAGGGCCAGTTGCCCTGGCACCTGCCGGCCGACCTTAAGCACTTTAAGCTGCATACCCTGGGCCACCCCGTCGTGATGGGCCGGCGCACGTTTGAGAGCATTGGGCGGCCCCTGCCCAGCCGGGCCAATATCGTGATTACCAGCACGCCCAGCTGGCCGGCGCCGGCGGGCGTGCTGCTGGCCAACTCGCTGCCCGAGGCGTTGGCGCTGGCCGCCGCGCAGCCCGGCGGCGAGGAGGTTTGCATCATTGGCGGGGGCGAAATCTACCGCCAGGCCCTACCCGCCGCTGATATCGTGTACCTCACCGAAGTGCACACCACCGTGCCCGATGGCGATACCTTCTTCCCTACCCTCTCGCCCACCGACTGGCGCGAGGAAACCCGCGAGCGCCACGAGCCCGACGCTAAAAACGCGCTCGCCTACAGCTTCGTGACGCTGCGGCGGCGGTAAAACAGGCCTTATCAGTCCCAAAAAGGGGGGGTAGCACCGTATGGTACTACCCCCCTTTTTGGGACTGTCACCTTGCTACCTATCGTAGCAGCACCAACTTGCCCCAGTCGTTTTTGAAGGCCTGGTCGCCGGCCGTGGCGCGCCGCTCGAACGTGCCGCCAGACTGGTCGAGCGAGACGCGGTAGAGGTAGGTGCCGTTGGCCAGGCGGTCGCCGTACTGGTCGGTGCCGTCCCAGGCATAGTCCGTGATGTTGTTGCCGATGTGCAGCGGCCCGAGCTCACTCATGAAAATCTCGCGCACGACCCGGCCGGTGAGGGTCATAATCTGGATTTTCATGTTGCGCGGCAGCTCCTGGCCCGTCACCGTAAACACGAAGCGCGCCTTGCTGGTCACGGGGTTGGGGTAGGGAAAGACGTTGGTAATAGTCGAGGCATTCACCACCTCAAATTTCACCTGGAAGTCCTGGGCGGCGGCGCTGGCACTGGCCCCGTTGCGGCCCTGCACGCGCAGCGTGTATACGCCATCGGCCAGCTTGCTGGGGTTGAACTCTAGTCGGGCTACGCTGCCGGCCGTGCTGTCCACGCTGAAATGCACCAGCGGGCCATTCACGTCGATGGCGGTGGCGGTGGCCTGGCCGGGGCCCTGCAAAAACACCGTAAAGTTGGACGCCTTCGTGATGTGGCGCACTTTATCGCTGTCTTTCAGCTGGATGCTGACCACCGGTGTGGGCGACACCAGCTCGCCATCCAGGATGTGGCGGCCATCAACGGCCACGTCGAGGGTAGGCGGCACGCTGCTATCCAGGATGGTAAAGGCATTCAGCACCAGCTCATTATTAAAGTAATAAAGCTCGGGCTGCTGTACCAGCGGTGGGCTAACTGACGGATTGACGAACACGCGCGGCACGAACCGGCCGAACAGACCCTTCACGTTCAGGCTCACGGTCACGGTCAGCACGCTGTCGTTGGCGCCCAGGTCGCGGGGGGCCGTCAGCAGCTTGGTAGTGCTGGCCACTGGCAGGCCCGTAGCCACGTTCATAAGCTGCACCTGCACCAACAAGCGGCTGGCAAAGGCCTCCTGCGACACGTTATCAAACTTTACCGGGAAGCTAATAACCCCCGTGTTAAGGGCCTGGCTTTTAAGCCGCGCCGTGTCATACACGGCCGTGGCTACCAGGTCGCGGCGCACCACGCCCTCGGGCAAGCCCTTGTAGGTGATGAGCCACTGCTTGAGCTGCGGCGGCGTGCGGTTCACGGAGTCGCGCAGGGCCAGCTGCAGCTGCATGTAGGGGTAGGTAGCGGTCGAGTAGCCACTCAGGTCGACGGGCTGCTGGCCCACATTGGGGTTCAGCACCGTGGCCTTGCCGGTGGCATCAACGCCCGACAGCACCAGCGTGTAGCCGGAAGTGGCCGTTTCGCGCCGGATGGTATTGTACAGCGTTTGCCACTTCTGGGCGGGGCCGATGAGCGTGCTGGTGACGCTGCCGGCCTGGCCGGGGATAGCCAGCATGGTACTCAGGCTAACGGTCTGGCCGTAGCTCGCCTGGGCCAGGCTCCGGTCGGGGCCCATTTCCTGAATCAGGCGGCCCCCACTGGCGCGCTTCTGCGCCACCAGCGCCCACGGGTCGCCGTTTTTAAGCTGCGTGATAAGCTGGCTGCCCAGCGCGGTCGAAAACGAATTGCCCAGCACGGGCAGCAGGCTGGCGTAGCGCAGCCGGTTTTCGCTGATGAGGGCCACGTAAGCGCCATCGGGCACGTTGCTCAAAAACGTTTTGAGCTGCGCCTGCCGCGCCGCGCTGTTGTTGAGGTTATCGAGCGTGTCATTCTGGGTAGCAAAGTGGTAGAACATCTGGCTACCCTGCCCGCAGGTGAGGTAAGGGCCGCCCTGCGTAACGGTCAGGCGCTTAAGGGAATGCTCGTCAAGCACAACTACCAACAGATTGGGCGAATTAATGCCACAATCGGCCACAAAAGGCACTTGGCTGGCATCGGTGAAAATACCGTAGCCGCTATTGACATTGAACGTAGCACCACTGCCCACGCCCCCGCCGCCCACGGTGCGCAGCTGCAAGGCCTGCTGTTTATCCGCAAATTTCCAGCGGTTGCCCGGCGTCGACACCGCCACATTTTGTAGTTGGTCCCGGTTGAATTGCCCGTTGTGGCTCTGCGACCACCCGCCCGTCAGGGCTTTGCTGATAACGCGGAAGGAGCTCACTTTCCAGCTGCCATCCTCCTGGGCCGAGGGGGTAGTGAAGCGCACACGCCAGTACCACACCACCGAGTCGCGGCCGGCCGCCGGCAGCAGGGCCGCCGGGTTCCAGCTGGCCACGGCCGCCGCCTGCACGTTGAGCTTGGCCTGCAGGCCTTTGCTATCAAACGTAGCCACGGAGTCAACCTGAAAGTCATACCCGCGCGTGGCCGAGGCTGGGTCGTTGCTTTGGGCTACCAGCCGGGGGGTAGGCGTGGCCACAATCGCGAACTCGGTGGGCGTGAGCTGCGTGAGGCCGCCTTGCAGGAACGTGTACGATAGCTCGGCCGAATTATTGGTTTCGCTCAGCTCAGCCACCTTGTTGCGATAGTCCAGTTCGACTAAAAATTTATTGGTTCCGAACACGTTGCCCGAGTTGGGAATGGTGACCGTGTAGGTGGTGTCGCGCTGCCAGGCCTGGCGGAAAGTCCTGAGAATGATGTCCGATTTGCGGGCGGCAGCGCCATTCTGCGCCGCATAGCTGCGCGTAATGCGGACCTCAATTGAGTCGAAGGTGATGCGCGCGGGGTTGCTCACGGCAATGTTAAGCTGAAAGCTGGTGGCCGTAGCGACTACCGTGGTAGGCGTCATCGACACGCCAGCGGCCACGAAATCGGGCTTGGCGGGCGCGTAGAGTCGCAGCGCCGGGTCGCCCTGCCACAGCGTGGTCAGCAGGCTGGCGGCTCCCACCGGAGTTATTGCTCCCGTATTTGCGTCGAGGAAAGGCACCGCGCCTTGCAGGCGGCGCACTACTTCGTCGCGCACCTCTGGCACGGGCCGCCCAAACCAGACGGGGTTGTTAAACAAGAGCTGGTGCAGCAGGCTCTGGGCCGGGTCAAGTAGGTAGGCGTACGCAAAGTCCGTCTGGGCCAACACTCCGATGGCACCTTTGTTAGGCGCCAGCAGCCAGTTGACCCCAAACGAGCGGGCGTTGAAAAAGCAAGCACCCGCATCGCAGCCATCATACATCATCACGGGGTAGCGACCTGCGTTACGGTAGTTGTTAACTGGGTCATTGATATCGCCGATGTTTAAATCGAAGGTGTTGGTGGAGCCGTGCCCGAAATAAGAAATAAGCGACAGGCCCTCATTGAGCTCCGTCGAGATAGACGTACTTATCGGCAGGCCGAGCGTGGTGCGCCGCAAGGTTTTCACCTGCCCGCCAAATAGTGGCCGCTCAATAATTTGCTTGTATTTATCCAGGTAGCCCCCAAACTCCTGAAAATCCGAGGCACTTTCACCCCCTACCAGGTGCACTACGTTTTTGCGCCAGCTTTCCGGCCCAAGCGCCTCGTGTTCCTTCAGCTTGTTGAGGTAGTCCATCACTTCCTGGGGGGTAGCGGCAACTACCCGCCCGGTAGGTAGCCGGGCGCGGTAGTCATCGTGCGGCCAGTCGCTGGAGAGAATATTATCCGAGGAGGCCCGCGACGAAATAGGCACTAGGTCCACGCCCTGGTCGCCCAAATAGCGGGTTGTGGCATAAGCAGACAGGCCCAGGGTCGTGGTGGGGGGCGAGTCGTCGTTGTAGTAGGCATCGGGCTGCAAGCCCTTACCCAGCAGCAGCAGGTATTTGGTTTGGGTGGCGGGCGCGGCGGCATTCAGCCACAGCGCGAAATGCCGCAGCGCCAGCAGCGAGCGCTCACCGTAGTGAAACTGGTCGTAAAGCAGCGGCGACGTCACCATCAACGTATCGTACCTCCCCCCGGCCGCCGAAGCCCGGTAGCTGGCGTAGGCGCGGGCCGCGTTGGGCTCCGTGCCCGCCGCCTTCATGAGTTTGGGATGGGTGATGATGACAAAGGTGGGCTTCACCGGGTCGATAGTCCGGAAACGCACCGCAATCGGCGCGCCGGGCACCAGTGGCCGCGCCGCGTCGGCCAGCAGTAGCTGGCGCGTTTGCGCGTTCGTGGCGCTGGGGTACACATAGCGCTGGGCCGTGCTACCCAGCGTTTGGGCTGGGGTAGGCGCGATGCGCTGCACATTCCAGGGGTCCTGAATATCGTAGCCGTTGACCGTAGCCGGGATATTATCAATCTCGTAGGTGGCCAGCCCGCTCAGTAAAGAATCGTTTTGAAACCACAGGCTGCGCCGGTCAGCAAACCAGCGGTTTTCCTGCGGGGCAGTCAGGCGCAGGAAGCCGTAGCGCCAGGCATCGGGTATTCCACTGCTACCGGGGGCGGGCACTACCCTGGCATTTATCTCCACTTGGCCGGCGCTGCTGATATCACTCCGCTGCAAAACGGCGCGCTGGCGCCGGAAATCAAAGTTTTGGTAGGTCAACACGCCCAGTTCGCGGTAGGCGCCCCCCGGAGGCATAACGCCCACGCTGGTTACGTGCCGGCCCGCCGGGCTGCCCGGAATACTGGCCCCTACTATCAGCACTTCCGCGGTAGGCAGAGGAGACGCCGGAGCCGTCACCACCGCACGTAGCAAACTGTCGTTGGTGGCGGAGGCGGTAAAATTATAGTGCGAGTAAAATCCCTCGCCCTTTTCCAGCCACGGCAGGCACGTATAGTAATCGGTACCCGGCGCGTCCATGTACCAGTCGTTGTAGACCTTCAGTACCGATTGCATGCGCCAGGCGTGCGGCGCCCCCCCCGCCGCCACCGGCTGGGCCATGCGCTTGCCGGGCCGGCCGGCGCTCCAGGTGATGAAATAGGCCGCCGTATCAGTGTAGAAGCTGTAGAACGGGTGCGACTGGTCGGCGGGCTTCTTGTACAGGTCGCGGTCGAGCACGCCATCGTTGCGCTGGCCGTAAAATTCGAGGTAAGTCGTGTTGTCGAGTGCGGTAGCGTTGCCGCCCTGGTACACAGCCACTTCCTTACCCCGCCGCCACAGCTGCAGCTGCGTGGGGGCCACGCCCGCGATGCCGCTGAGCTTGCTCAGGTAGGCGTAGTCGAGGCGGTAGAGGCCATCGCGCCACACCTTCATTTTGTAATAGGTCTGGCCGGGCACTATCCATTCGTTGCCGTAGGGCCCCGACTGCGCCTGCGCTGCCGGGCTCAGCAGCAGGCAGGCCAGCGCGAGCAGGCACGCGCCGCAGCCGGTTTTTATTTTATCAACTAACTGCTGCCAGGCAGCGGGGTAGTAATTATTCATAGCTCAGCTAATCAGTCAACTATAGTATAAGTAGTCAGCAACGCGCAGCTTACCTGCTGCTGGGCAGCCCTGCGCCGGCCCGGCTACCCAGGCCGTAGCCCAGGCTCACGATGAGCGAGTTGGTTTGGGAAGATGAGCCGCCCTGCACGCCCACGTCGAGGCGCGACAAGGCCAGGTCCACGCGCAGGCCGCTGATGGCCACGCCCGCGCCCAGGCTGTACTGGCCCTTCCACTGCTTTTGCAAATCGAAGTTTTGAATTTGCTGGTAATTTCCTACCCCCCCCCGCAGGAAGGCTAGGTTGCGGTAGCCAAACTCCACCCCGGCGCGCGGGTCCACGCTCACGGGCTTGGCCGAGATGAGCGTGTTGCGCTGCCCGTCGGTGGTGGCTTCCAGGTCCACGGCCACCAGGGCCGTGAACTGCGCGGGCAGCTTAAACTGCCGGCCCGCGCCCAGCACCAGGCGCGGCAGCGTCAGCTCGGTTGAGTTGGTCGGAATGGCCTCGCCCGGAAACGTAGTGGCCTTGAACTTATCGGCGTCGATGCTCCAGGCGTTGAAGGTGGTGGTGATGTCGCGCGCCATCAGGCCCAGCCGCCAGCCTTTGTGGTTGTATTGCAGGCCCACGTCGATGCCAAAGCCGTAGGCGTTGGCGTAGCTGCCCACATTGCGGTAAATGACCTTGGCGCTGCCGCCCACGCTCAGGCCCTCGGGACCCAGCTTGCGGGCGTAGGAAAGCAGCAGCGCATAGTCGGCCACCGAGAAATACGTGATTTTATCGTACTGAATGTAGCCGTACTCGTTGATGAGCGAGCGGGTATCGGCAATGTTGTCCACACCCGAGCGCAACAGCGTCACGCCGATGGCGCTCTTGTCATCCAGCGGCATGGCGAAGGCCGCATAGTCGTTCTTCACTACCCCCGAAAACAGCTCGGAGTGCATCAGCACGCCGTCGTACTTGGCCTTGATATTGGTGAGGGCGGCAGGGTTCCAGTAGCCGGCGGTGGCGTCGTCGGCCAGGCTCACCTGGGTTTTGCCCATGCCCAGCGAACGGGCGCCGGCGCCCAGGTTCAGAAACTCGTTGCTGTACTTGGGCGTGTTGGTCTGGGCGCGGGCGGCGGGCGCGGCGGCCAGCCCCAGCAGCGCACTCAGCCCCAACCCTACCGCCCAGGGGCGGCTTGCAGCGGAAAGTTGTAGCATAGCAAACTAATAATTGAAAAATCAGATGGAGCAGCAACGCAAGTTACTGCCGGATAGTGCGTAGCCAGGCGCACCGCCGAAGCCCAAAAGCCGCAGTGGGCTGGCTGGCGCGCACTTATCATGCCGTTTGTAGGATTGGTGGCGACTGGCATTGGACGAAAGAATTAGGTGGGGGTAGGGAAGGCTAAAAAAAAGTTGAAGCAGCACAACAAAAATTTTTACACCGAGTATTATGCAATACAAAGTACCCGTTGTACATTTGTACCGTTCCTCACCTACTACTAGCCCATACCGCCCATGAAACTAGAGAACACCCAGGTGCAGATGCGCAAAGGCATCCTCGAATTCTGCATCCTGGAGATTATTGGCCGCGGGGAGGCCTACGCCAGCGACATGCTGGAGGAGCTCACCGCCGCCCGCATGATTGTGGTGGAGGGCACCCTCTACCCCCTGCTCACGCGCCTCAAGAATGCCGCCCTGCTCGACTACGTGTGGAAGGAATCGACCTCGGGGCCGCCCCGCAAGTACTACACGCTCACGGCGGCCGGCCGCCAGTTTTTGGAAGAGCTGCGCCAGACTTGGGAGGAGATGGCTGTCTCGGTGGGCATCATTCGCCAGCCCCGCCGCCCTGCTTAATGCCTCTCTTTTTCGCCAAACAACCTTTCTCAGCCTAAACTGCCGCGCTTCGCGCCTGCGGCCTTTCTCATGAAAAAGAACATCAGCATCAATTTGCAGGGGCTCATCTTCCACATTGAAGATGATGGCTATGAAGTACTTAGCCGCTACCTCCAGGAGGTGAAGGCGCACTTTGCCAGCTACCAGGGCCACGAAGAAATCGTGGCCGATATTGAGGGTCGCATTGCCGAGCTGTTTTCGGCGCGCCTCTCCGTAAGCAAGCAGGTTATCACCCTGGCCGACGTGGAGGAGATGACGGCCAAGATGGGCCGCGTCAGCGACTTTGCCCCCGAGCCCGACGAGGAAGAGGCTGCCTACGCCGACCCGGCGGCCGCTGGCGGGGCCTATGGCCGCAGCACCGGCCCTACCCCCCCCTTTGGTGGCCAAGCCGCCGATGGCCAGCCCCGCCGCCTCTACCGCGACCTGGCGCACCGCAAGATTGCGGGCGTGTGTGCCGGCCTGGCCCAGTATTTCCGCGTGAACCCGCTGGTGGTGCGCTTGATTTTCCTGGCGTTGGTGCTGCTGCCCAATCTATTTCGCCACCGCTTTCCGTTTCCGGGGGTGGGGTTATTTGACCGCGATTTCGATTTTCCTGGCTTAGTGCTGGTGCTCTACGGCATCTTGTGGATAGCGCTGCCTAAGCGCGATGATGCCCCTACCCCCATCGACACGCTCGACTTTGGCGGGTCGCTAACGGGCCGCAAGCTCTTCCGCGACGTGGACACCGGCAAGGTGGGCGGCGTGGCCGCTGGCCTGGCCGCCTACTTCCGCACCGATGTGGTGCTGGTGCGGGTGCTGTTTCTGCTGGGCGCCTTCCTCACGTTTGGCTCCACTATCATTATATACATCATCTTGTGGGTGGTGGTACCGGAGGCGCTTACGGTGTCGGAAAAAATGCAGATGCGCGGCGACGCCGTCACGCTTTCGGGCATTGACAACAACCTGCGCAGCAGCGCCCTGGATGGCGACGCGGCCCCTACCCCCCCCAACCGGCCGCTCGGCACCTACCTGGAAAGCGCGGCGCGCGGGGCGCGGCCGGCCGTGAGCTTTTTGGGCACGCTCATTCGCTGGGCGGTGGGGCTCTGGCTGATTTTCGTCGGCGGCGCCTGGATGGTTTCGGTATTCGTCGCCTTGGGCGCCGCCCTCAGCATCATTCCCTTCTCGGCCGTAGAGCACACGAATAACGGCTTCATGTTTGGGGACCAAGGCTTTGGCTCCGTAGTGCGCAATATTCAGCCCTGGGGCGCGGTAGCCGGGTTTTTGTTCACTGGCATCCCGGCCTTGGCTTTGATACTACTGGGCTTACGCCTGATTATGCGGCGCTGGCTGGTAAGCCGCACGGTAGGGTTATCGCTCTTGGGCTTGTGGCTGCTGGGAGGCATTGGCGCGGCCGCCGCCGGCTTGCAGGTGGCCCGCGAGTTTCAGGCCAAAGACAGCTACACTACCACCGTGCGCCTTACCCCCATTGCCGGCCCCGGCATCGTGCTGGACTCGCGCAATGTGGAGGACCATTTTCAGTGGGTTGACCTGAACCTGGCTCCGGCCGACAGCGGCACCGCGCCCTTTGTGGAAGAAGAGTTTCGGGCGCGGGGCCGCACCGAGGAGGCCGCCCGCCTCACGGCCCAACAGACCATTAATTACAACATCAGCCAGCGCGACTCGACCATCATCTTTGACCAGGGCACGACGCTGAAAAGCAACGCGCCGTTCCGCGACCAGAAGCTGACCCTGACGCTGCACCTGCCGCTGAATAAGATTTACCGGTTGACGCCGCTCTTTATCGAGCACCTCGATGGCGATGACTTCACCAGCGGCCACCGCCCTGACGGCGACCGCGCCTACCGGGCCCGCTTCACCCGCGAGGGTAAGTTTGCCTGCCTGGACTGCCCCCCCGGCGGCAGCGACGACGCGGACAATGACAATGACAACGACGAGGTAGTGAACGTGGACGTGGCCGGCAGCAAGACGCGGGTGAGCGTGAACACCAACGGTGACACACCCAAAATCCGGGTGCGCACGTCACCTTCGCGGTTCAACACGGACCCTAGCCACTATGGCACCGGCCGTAAAAGCATTACCAGCCCCGGCGAATTCAACGAGATAGAGGCCTTTGGAGGCTTTCGGGTACTGGTGCGCCAGGGCGACTCGTACAAAGTAGAAGCCGCCGGCCGCCCCGAGGAGCTGGCCGAGGTGCGCCTGAATGTTAACGGCGACCGCCTGGTGCTGCGCAACCGCCGCAACCGCGATTGGCTATCCGTGCTTGGCTCCGATACGCAGCCCATCCTGGTTACCGTGACCCTACCCCGCCTGCAGTACCTGGAGCTGAGCGGCGCGTGCCAGGCCGACGTCAGCGGCTTTCGCGACGGAAACCTGCGCCTTAAAGCTTCCGGCGCTTCTACGGCGCGCCTCGACGTGAACGTGGCGCGCCTGGAGCTGCAAATGAGCAGCGCCAGCGCGGCCGACCTCACTGGCTCGGCTACTGAGTTGAACATTGATGGCTCGAGCGCCAGCCTGGTCGAAGCCCTGGACCTGCGCGCCAACCGGGTATCGCTCGACCTCAGCAGTGCCTCGCAAGCCAAAGTAAACGCCATCGACGAGCTGAAAGCCGACCTTAGCAGCGGCAGCACTGCCCGCTATACCGGCCGCCCCCGCAACGTGGAAAAAGACCTTAGCAGCGGCAGCACCCTGGAAGAAGAGTAGCGGTTAATGACCAATGTCGAGTGACTACTGACTAATGTCGTTCTGGCTATTGAACGACATTAGTCAGTAGTCACTCGACATTAGTCAGTACTTTTTATCCTATCTGCTTGGCTTTGTAGCCTTCTTTAAGTAGGATTTCGAGCACTTTGGCGCGTAGGTCACCCTGCACCACTATTTCGCCGTCTTTGGCGCTACCGCCTACGCCGCACTTGGTTTTGAGAAGCTTACCCAGGGTTTGCAGGTCCTCGTCGCGGCCCAAGAAGCCCGTGACGAGCGTCACCTGCTTGCCGCCGCGCTGCTTTTTGTCAAGCTGCACGCGCAATTGCTGCTGGCGGGGGGGTAGGGTCGTGGCCTCCACAGCCTCGTCCGTCTGAAAAGAGAAGTCGGGATTAGTAGAAAACACTACCCCCTGGCGGCGCGACTGGTCGTTTTTCATCTTCGTTATCGGACTAAGCTACTGGCTGTTGCTGCGGCAGGGCGGCGGCAATGCCATCCCAGAGGGTCACGCGGGCGGCCATGCCCTGGCGGGCCACGTCGGTGGCCGCTTGCCAGCGGGTGGCGTCGGTGCCGCACAGGTCGCGCACCATTTGGTGGGCCAGCGGCGCGTGGTGGTCCTCATCCAGTTCGATGTGGCGGTTGAGGTAGTAGATAAATGTGTCGAGCTGCCCCGGAAAGCGCCGGGCCAGGTCATCGACCAGGTTGCGGAACATGTCGGGAATTACATCTTCGCGGCCAAAGGTGAAGGCCGCCGCGATGGCGTGCGGCTGCCCGCCGGCCACCACGGCAAAGGTGTGCTTCACAAACTCCTGCACGCTGGCCGGGGCCGGCGCGGCGGCCAGAGCGGCCGGCACGCTGGCCCCGCTGGCCAGGGCCGCCAGCAGCCGCTGCACGGGCGCGGTGTCGGCGCCGGCCTCGCGCATGGCGCGCAGGTAGAGCTCGAAGTGGCTGGTGGGCTGGCCCTCGGGGTCGAGGTCGGTTTCTTCCTCCAGCACGATGTCGTTGATGAGGCGGCGGGTGGCGGGGTTGCCCTTGGGCACCCAGGGCAGCTCCACGCACGTTAGCTCGCGCTGCAAGGCTTTGAGCAGCGACATAAAATCCCAGACTGCATACACGTGGTGCTCCATAAACACGCGCAAGTCGGCCAGCGTGTCGAGGCGGCGGTATACCGAGTGGTCCACCATGCGCTGCCGAAACGGCTGCAGCTGCGCTTGTAACTCCTGCACAAGATTCTGTGACATATCTTTTTTAGGGTAAAAATGGACGAAGTATTTGCTTAACAAGTCAGCCCTTGATTTAGCTGCACCTGCCGTTGATTAATTACCAACTCTCCCTCCTGCCCCAGCCTCACACGGCCACTTCCAAGGCCAGCGGTAGCAGGCCCAGCTCAAACTCGGTGGCGTGGCCCAGGTAGTCGCCGTCGGCGTGGTAGCCCAGCGGCGCGGCGGCGCGCACCGTGGCGTGCTGGGTGTGGCGGTAGGCCGCGCCGCCGGTGCGCGGCAGCGTGCCCAGGGCCATACCCAGGGCCACTTGCACGGCCCGCCAGGGGGGTAGGGCATTGATGAGGCACATATCGAGCAGGCCGTCCTGCAGGTTGGCCTGCGGCGCGATATAGGCATTATTGCCATACTGCGAGGCATTGGCAAAGGCCAGCACGTAGCAGTCGGTTGCTAAGGTCTGGCCATTGGCTTCGACCTCTATCGGCACGGGCCGAAAGAGGCCATACTCCCGAATGGTGACCCGCAAATACGTGCTCAGCCCCCGCGAACCGGCCTGCGCAAAATGCTGGCTCACGTGCGCATCAAACCCCAGCCCCGCCGTGCAAAAAAACGGGTGGCCATTAATAGTACCCACGTCCATGCGGCTGAAAGTGGGCTGCCGCAGCCGGCGCAACGCGGCAGGCAGGCGCAGCGGCACCCCCAGGTGCCGGGCCAGGCCATTGCCCGAGCCGCGGGGCACAATGCCCAGCGCCGTGCCGGGCTGGCCCAGCAAGCCCTGGCCTACTTCATTCACGGTGCCATCGCCGCCCACGGCTACCACTACCCGGCAGCCTGCTGCGGCCGCGGCGCGGGCCAGCTCCGTGGCGTGGCCCGGCCGTTCGGTGGGGCGCAGCAGGTAATCAATGCCCGCTACCCCT
The DNA here is from genome assembly GCA_964657755.1 of uncultured Rhodanobacter sp. Taxonomy (GTDB): domain Bacteria; phylum Bacteroidota; class Bacteroidia; order Cytophagales; family Hymenobacteraceae; genus Hymenobacter. The sequence goes on along the minus strand of CAZZWL010000009.1, from coordinate 16,312 downwards.
CCAAAGTAGCGCTGGAGCAGCACCGGAAAGTCGGCCCCGCGGCCGGTGCCGGCCATAGGATTGAAAATAAAACAGATGGGTGGCATACTTCTTTTTAATGACAAATGACTAGGGACTAATGACTACTGCTGTTCTGACATTGAACAACAGTAGTCATTAGTCCCTAGTCATTTGTCACTACAAATTAGCCCGCCATTTTCTCACCCAGCTTCTGGATAAGGTCGGCGGTGCGGGTCGAGTAGCCGGTTTCGTTGTCGTACCAGCCCACTACTTTGGCCAGCGTGCCATTGGTCGAGGTTAGTTCCGAGTCGAAGATGCACGAGTGCGGGTTGCCCACGATATCGATGCTCACAATCGGGTCGGTGGTGTATTCCAGAATGCCTTTCATCGCGCCCTCAGCGGCTGCCTTGAGGGCATCGTTGATTTGCTGCTTGGTGGCTTCTTTCTTCAGAATCACGGTCAGGTCGGTCAGCGAGCCATCCGGCACGGGCACGCGCATGGCGATACCGTCGAGCTTACCCTTCAATTGGGGCAGCACCAGGCCCACGGCCTTGGCCGCGCCGGTGCTGGTGGGAATGATGCTGTAGGCAGCGGCGCGGGCGCGGCGCAGGTCCTTGTGGGGCGCATCCTGCAGGTTCTGGTCCGAAGTGTAGGCGTGCACCGTGGTGATGTAGCCCTTCTCAATGCCAAACACGTCATCCAGCACCTTGGCCATCGGGGCCAGGCAGTTGGTGGTGCAGCTCGCGTTCGAGATGATGGTTTCATCACCTTTCAGCGTGTCCTCATTCACGCCGAGCACTACGGTCGGGATGTTGCCGGTAGCCGGGGCCGAAATCACGACTTTCTTGGCACCAGCGGTAATGTGCTGGCCCGCGCCGGCCTCATCCACGAAGCGGCCCGTGCTTTCGAGCACGATATCTACGCCCATTTTGCCCCAGGGCAACAGCTTGGGGTCGCGTTCGGCGAGGGCCACAATGTGCTGGCCGTTCACAGTCAGGCTATTGTCATCGTAGCTCACCGTGCCGTCGAAACGGCCGTGTACGGAGTCATACTTGAGCAGGTGAGCCAGGGTTTTGTTGTCAGTCAAGTCGTTGATAGCCACAATCTCCACGTTGTCGCGCCCGAGCAGCGACTTGAAGGTGAGGCGACCAATGCGACCAAAGCCATTGATGGCGACTTTAATTTTTGCCATGATGTTGGAAAAAATAGAGAGGGTAGCGGGCTACTGCCGCAGCCCAGGTGATAACACGCTGCGAAGGTACGGGCGTTGGCGACTTTACCGTTGTCCCGCTACCAGCAGACGCGTATTCTTACGGTTTCCGGCCGTATTCGGTAGCGAAGTTGATTTTTTCCAGCTGAAAATCAACGCCCTTATTGCTGCCAACGCGTTTTTTTCAGCCCTTGGTTTGGATTGAACGGGCATCGCCGTATCTTTGCACCACCAAAACAAAAAACGGTCCGTTCGTCTAGGGGTTAGGACAGTAGATTTTCATTCTACCAACAGGGGTTCGATTCCCCTACGGACTACTCTAAAAGCCGCTCTACAGCCCGTAGAGCGGATTTTTTATTTATCAACGGGGTGGCTTTTACCGAGTTGAGCCGCAGTTTTAGTCGCCGGCCAGGTCGGTCAACTACTCACTCGGGTTTAATGCAGCGGCTTGGGTCCAGGCTACGGTAGCGTGCGCGCGGCTGGGCAAAGCGCGCCCGGTGTTGCGAGTTTCGCGCACAGCATGGAGTAGCTTCTAGCCGTTGGCGCCGGCCATACTGGCGGGGGTAGGGCCGGCCCGCTGCCTGGCCCCGAACTTACCATTCACATTGGGTCTTTCAACCAGGTAAGCGGCGGCACTTACCAAGAAACTATCGTCACCCATACCGTAGCGCAACTCGTGCGGGCTGCGCAAATTAGCCACCCAACTCCAAGCTACGGCACTGGCCTCGGCGCCGCTACGCAGTGCGCCGGACGTGTGCGCGGCGGAAAGCTGAAGAGCTGCATTACCTTGCTGGTGGGTAACAATACTCACCAGCATCGGCCCTTCTTTAGAGGCAACGTTCGCCTCGTGCTGCCCGGTGCCAAAGTTGCTGCGCATTGCTTTCAACTACTCTAACGCATGAAAACTCTTCCCCTCCTACTCCTACTCCTAGGCTTCGGCGCCCTGCTCGGCACCGCGCAGGCCCAAGCGCCGGCCACGCCCCACGACAACCCTACCCCCCCCAAGCCGACCAAAGCGGCTGACCACCGCGCCGCGACCTACCAAGGCCCCAAAGTGACGGAGGACAGCAAAGCCCTGGGCCAGAAAATGGTGCAAAAAAGCAAGCCTGCTGATATAGGGCTCCCATCCCGCCCACGGCGCGTAAAGAAGTAACGCTGAGCTGCTGCGCGCCAGCAATAACCATCCTACTCTACCCGCTATGAACCTGCGCTTATTCCCAACGCCCCTGCTAGCCGCCACCTTGCTGCTGAGCACGCTGGGCTGCGCCAAGAAAGACGACCCCGCCACCCCGGCAGCTGGTACGGGAAGCTACAAACTCGATGGCACCGCGAAAAGCTGCCGGGCAGCCGCTTCCCTCAGCGCCGGCAGTATCGGCAGCCAGCGCTACGATTTTCTGGACCTCAGCCTCACCACTACGCCGCAGCCCGGAGCGGGCGCGGAAACGCTCATCTTGCACCTCTACAAGGTGCCGGGCGCAGCGGCCAGCACCTACCAGCTAAATAACCTTGGCCTCTATACCAAAGGCAATAGCCCACCGTACACCTTTGCCGGCACTGCTTTCGCCCTCACAGCCACAAGCGAGGGCGGTGTTTCCGGCACTTTCTCGGCCGTAGTCAGCGCCGCGAGCAGTTCGATTCCTGGCCCTTACACTACCCTTGCCGCAGGTATCTTTACCGATGTGCGCCCGTAGAGCTATCCTGCTGCGTGCCAGCCACATTAACACTACCCCATGAAAACTACCCCCATCCTGGTCCTCGTCGCCTTGCTCAGCACCGCTCAGGCCCAAACGGCTCCAACCGTCACCTCGCAGACCGTAAATCCCCAGGGCAAGGCCGCCACCGCTCGCCAAACCGCCGACCACCGCGCGGCCACCTACAAAGGCCCCAAAGTGGTAAAAAACACCAAAGCCCTCGGCAACGAAATGCTGCACGACAGCAAACCAGCCCCGAAGTCAGAGGTAGCCCCCGTGAAGCAGTAGCCGTAGCCGTTTATCCATAAAACTCACTCGCTAGCTACGCCTCCATGCCCGGGCAGCTGGCGGCACCGCCCCAGCCGGCTCACCAGCAACCGGAATAATGCTGCCCGCACCCGAGCCCTGGCATGGCCGGCAGGCGAAGGGGTAGCGGGCTCCCTACCAGCGCGCCCGGCGCAGCTTTTCGGGCTGCAACACCCGGATGTTCTTGGGAGTCAGCTCAATCAGGCCGCTCTGGTTGAACTCGCTCAGGGTGCGAATGAGCGACTCGGGGGCCGTGCCGACCATGGCGGCCATGTCGTCGCGCGCGAGTTGAATGCTGGCCTCGGGATTATCGCTGGTTTGCGCGTGCAGGTGTAGCAACACATCGGCCACGCGGCGGCGGATGGAGTTGTAGGCCATGGCCAGCAGCTGCTGCTCACGCTCGCGCACGCGGCCCGCCAGCAGGCGGATGAACTGGTGGCCCACGGCCGCGTTGCGCAGCAGCAGCTGCCGAAAATCGTCGGCCGGAATGTACACCAGTTCCGCGTCGTCGAGGGCCACGGCCGAGTCGCCGTGGGTGGTGTGCTCGAGCAGGGCCAGGTAGCCAAAAAACTCGCCGGGCCCGTACAGGCCCGTTATCAGCTCCTTGCCGCCGTCGGTGGTTTTCACGGTTTTTACCCGGCCGGCCTGCACGAAGTACACCCGCGCCGGCTCATCGCCCTCGTGGTAAATATCCTGCTTGCGGCGCACGGCGTGGGCGCGGCGGTCGGCTGAGAGGCCTTCGAGCTGGCCCACGGCGCGGGCATCGTCCAAAAATTCATTCAGGCCGCCGGTGCGCAGGTCGTAGTCGGGCTTGAGGTGTTGGAAGCGCTGCAACCGCCCGCTGATGGCGCTCAGCAGCTCCGTCTCGCTGAAGGGCTTGGTGAGGTAGTCGTCAGCCCCCAGCTCCATGCCGCGGCGCTGGTCGGTGCGCTCGGTTTTGGCGGTGAGAAAGATGAAGGGCACGCCCGACAGCTGCGGGTTCTGGTTGAAAATCTGGAGCACGCCGTAGCCGTCGAGCACGGGCATCATGATGTCGCACACCACCAGGTCGGGCTTTTCGGCCAGGGCCTGCTCGACGCCGATTTTGCCGTTTTCGGCCGTTTGCACGGCGTAGCCGGCCAGCGCGAGCAGCTCGGCGGTGTTTTCCCGGATGAAGGCGCTGTCTTCAATCAGCAGAATGGTTTTCATAGGGAATGGTGACAGTAACGGTAGTGCCTTGGCCCAGTGCACTTTGCAGGTCGATGGTGCCGCCCATCAGCTCCAGGTAGCGGGCAATGATGTAGAGCCCCAGCCCGGTGCCGGGCACGGTGCTGACGTTGCGGGCCCGAAAAAAACGCTCGAACAAATGCGCCTGGTCTTCTTTGGAAATCCCAACTCCCTGGTCTTGCACCTTGATTATCAGCTGGTTGTCATGACAAGTGGCTTGCACGGTAACCGCCGCGTTTTCGCCCGAATACTTGAGGGCGTTGGAAAGCAGGTTGACCAGGATTTTGCGCAGCAGCGACGAGTCGAGGCGAAACGGGTCGGGACACGCCACCTGCTGCACAATGGTTTGGCCGGGCTTGCGCAGGCTTTGCACGTCGGCCAGGGTTTCGGTCAGCAGCGTGTTCAGGTCGAAGGTGGCGGGGTGCGTTTCCACCTTGCCTTCCTCGATGCGGCCCACCGACAGAAACTCTTCGAGGATGGCATTCAGGTGGTTAACCGACGTGTTGATGCGCTCCAGGTGCCGCAGGCGCTGGGCCTGCTGGTCGCCGCCGGGGTATTTGCCGATGAGCGTGGCCGAGGTGAGCACCGCCGTGAGCGGGGTGCGAAACTCGTGCGAGGCCATGCTCACGAAGCGCGACTTCAGCTCGCCCAGCTCCTGCTCGGCGGCCAGAGCCAGGGCCAGCTCCTGGCCGCGCTTTTCGAGCTGCTCCAGGGTGTTGAGCAGGGCGTGGGTGCGGTCGGCCACCTTCTGCTCGAGGTCGGCGTTGAGGCGCGCCACGTGCTGGTGCTGGTCGCGCAGCTCCTGCTCGGCCGCTTTTTTGAGGGAGGTATCGAGGATGTAGGCCACTACATACAGCTCCTCATCGAGGTAAAAATAGCTCAGGCTGACTTCGACCGGAAACACGGAGCCGTCGAGGCGCTGGCCCTGCAAGGCGCGGTGCGCGCCCATGCTGCGCACCTGCGGGTCGGCGTTGAACGACGCCCGCAGGTGCTCGTGGTGGCGACCGGTGGCGGCCGGCACCAGCACCTCGATGCGCTGGCCCAGCAGCGCGGCCGGCGGGTAGCCAAACAGCTCGCCCGCTAACCCATTGGCCGACAACATGATACCGACTTTGTCGCAGACGATAATGCCGATGGTGGCGTTGGTAAACACGGCCTCGAAGCGCCGCACGCTGTGGGCCAGCGCGCGCTCGGCCCGTTGCAGGGGGCTGTGCTCGGTGAGGCACACCAGCAGGGTGGGGTGGCCTTTCATCTCGAAATACACCAGGCGCAGGTAGGCCCGAAACGGCTCGCCAGTGTGCCGCCGGATGTCGGTTTCTACCTCGTGGTGGCCCTCGCGCTGGGTTAGCTCGCACAGCGCCCGCCACTCGGTCACCGTCCAGGGTGGGGTGCGCAGCGAGTGGTCGGGGTCGGCCAGAAATTCTTCTTCCGAAGCGTAGCCCAGCAGCTGCACCGCCGTGGGGTTTACCTGCGTAAACCACCCCAGGGCCACGTCGTAGATACCCACAAACTCCCGCGCATGGGTGTACAGCAGGTCGGCGAGCACCGTGGTATAGGGGGTAGGCAGCATAAGCGGGGGGCGAGGCGCAGAAAGGGCAGAATTCCCGGCAAAGGTCGGCCATAACGCAGTTGCCAAACCTGATAAAAATCAGCTATTTGGACTAATGAACGTCATGCCGGGCGGGTAGCTGGTCCCGATACTTTTGCGACGCTCCCGGAGAGCTTGTAAAGAGCTGCCCGTCAGGCTTCGCTGCGCGCTGCCCGACGGGCAGCTTTCCCCCATCCCTCTTGCCCGGCCCCTGCTCACCTATTCTGCTACCGTGTCCGTAACGTCCCTGCTCGCCGAAACCGGCACCATTACCCGGTTTGCGGGGCGGTTTTTCCGCGAGGGGTTCCGGCCGCGCTACGAGGTGCAGGAGTTTTTGTACCAGTGCTACGTCGTGGGGTACCAGTCGCTGCCGCTGGTGGGCATCACGGGCTTTATCATGGGGCTGGTGCTCACGCTGCGGCTGCGGCCCACCATGGTGCAGTTCGGGGCCGAGTCGTGGATTCCGGTCATGGTGGGCCTCACCATTATTCAGGAGCTGAGCCCCATCATCACGGGCCTGATGGTGGCCGGCAAGGTCGGCTCCAACATCGGGGCCGAGCTGAGCTCGATGCGCGTGACCGAGCAGATTGATGCCATGGACGTATCGGGCACCAATCCGTTTAAGTACCTGGTGGTCACGCGGGTAATGGCAACCACGCTCATGGTGCCGGTGCTCACGCTGCTCTCCGATGCCATTGGGCTGTTTGCCGCCTTCGCGGGCGTCAACATGCAGGGCTCGACCACCCTGGCGCTGTTTGCCAATCGCGTCCTGGGTAGCCTCACGTTCAGCCAGGTGCTGCCCTCGGTGATTAAAACCTTCTTTTTCGGCTTCGCCATCGGCCTCATCAGCTGCTACAAGGGCTACTACGCCAGCAACGACACCGCCGGCGTGGGCCGCGCCGCCAACTCGGCCGTGGTGGCCGGCTCGCTGGCCGTGTTTCTGCTCGACCTGGTAGCCGTGCTGGTGAGCACGGCCCTGGGGCTTATCTGAGTATAGAACGGAGTGGCACTCCGTTTGGCGGCCGCCCGAACGCGCCGGGCCACGCCACCCACCTGGAAACGGAGTGCCACTCCGTTCTACATCACCTCCCAAACCCCCATGCTTCCTACCCCGGCCCCGGCCCCCGCTGCTACCCCGCCCGCCGGGGCCGAGGCCGTGCTGACGGTGGCCGGCATCAGCCTGGCGTTTGGCGAGAACCACGTGCTGCAAGACTTTTCCCTGGAGCTGAACCGGGGCGAAAACATTGTGGTGCTGGGCAAGTCGGGCGCGGGCAAGTCGGTGCTTATCAAGTGCATCATCGGCCTGCTGCGGCCCGATGCGGGCACCATCACGGTGCTGGGCCAGGACGTGGGCACCCTCGACCACGCCGGCCTCGACCGGCTGCGCACCAAGCTGGGCTTCCTCTTCCAAAGCAATGCGCTCTACGACTCCATGACGGTGCGCGAAAACCTGCTCTTCCCGCTGCGCCGCCAGTGGCTGGCCCACACCCCCGCCCAGGAAACCGAGCTGGTGCAGCAGGCCCTCGAAGACGTGGGCCTGGCCAACACCGCCGCGCTGCTGCCCGCCGCGCTCTCGGGTGGTATGCGCAAGCGCATCGCGCTGGCCCGCACGCTCATCCTGCGGCCCGACATTATCCTATATGATGAGCCCACCACTGGCCTCGACCCTATTACGGGCCGCGAAATCGACCACCTCATCCGCGAGGTGCAGAAGAAATATAACACTTCGGCCCTCATTATCTCCCACGACCTGGCCTGCGTGCGCCTCACCGCCGACCGCGTGGCCCTACTCGCCGACGGCCGCTGCTACGCCGAAGGCACCTACGCCGAGCTGAGCGCGAACCCCGACCCGAAGGTCCACGACTTTTTCATTTGAGTGGGATGCGGGGCAAGTCCCACACCCTGCGAAATTACTTTTCCCCGACCCTTTGTTATGCCCCAAAACTCCACTGGTAATTCTGTGCGCCTCGGCCTGTTTGTGGTGCTGGGCGTGGGGTGCCTGCTGGCCGTGCTGTACCTGATGGGCCGCAAGCAAAACCTGTTCAGCCGCAGTCTGGTGGTGCAGGCCGATTTTCGCAACGTGTCGGGCCTGCTCGTCGGCAACAACGTGCGCCTGGGCGGCATCACCATAGGCAACGTCAAGGGCATCAACCTACTGAACGACAGCACTGTGCGCGTGGCCATGAGCCTCAACAAGGATGCCCAGCGCTTTGTGCGCCAAAACGCGGTGGCCGCCGTGGGCACCGACGGGCTGGTGGGCAATACCATCATCAACCTCACGGCCCAGGCCACCCCCGCCCCGCCCGTGCAGTCGGGCGACGTGCTGCGCACCAAAGTCCCGGCTAGCATCGATGCCATGCTCAGCACCCTCGACATCTCGAACAAGAACCTGGTCGTCATCACCCAAAGCCTGCGCCGGATGACCACCAAGCTCGACACCAGCGCCCTCTGGCAATTGCTGAACGACCAGCAGCTGCCGGCGCGCGTGCGCCAGGGCCTGGGCCACGCCGTGGCCGCCAGCGCCCAGCTGCAGCGCGCCGCTACCGATGCGGCGCAGCTCACGCAGGGCGTGCGCCGGGGCCGGGGGCCGCTGGGCTACTTACTGACGGACACTAAGCTGCCGACCCAGTTGGGGCACGCCGGCCAGCAGCTGGCCCGCACCACCGACACGCTGGCCGCCACCGTGGCCGGCCTCAAGCGGCAGGTGCTGGCCGGCCGGGGGCCCGCCCACACGCTGCTGGCCGACACCGCCGCCGCCCGGCAGGTGCGCCTGAGCCTGCGCAACGTGCAGCAGGGCACGGCGGGCTTCAGCCAGAGCATGGCGGCGCTACAGCACAATTTTCTGCTGCGCGGCTATTTCCGCAAGCAGGCCCGGCAAAAAGCGAAAGCCGCCGCCGACTCGGCGGCCCACTCAGGGCGGTAGCAGGGAGCGGATTATCTAAAAATTACGGTTGGCTTTACTTCTGCTAGCATGATACATATCAGCCACTTAAACCTGAGTACGCATGCCGGCGGGGGTAGAAAACCAGTAGTTTTACCAGTAGCTAGCTTTTCTGTTACCCACCGCCTGACCGCCATGCCCTCGCCTACCCCCCCCGTCCCTATCGCTCCCCCGGCCACCGAGGCGGCGGTGCTGCTGGTGCTGCTGCCGCCCGTGGGCACGGCCCAGCCCGTGCGGGCGGCCACGCTGGCGGCGCTTCGGGTGTTGCAGCAGCAGCTGGGAGGCGCCGTGCGGGTGCTCGCGGTGGACGAGGGCAGCCACCCGGTGGTGGTGCACAGTTTCTCGCCGCTCGATTTACCGGCGTTCGTGCTGGTGCGGCGCGGCGTGGAGCTGTGGCGCCAGCAGGGCCTGCCCGAAGGCGAGTTTATCGTGGCGCAGCTGCTGGCCCGGCTCGCCCTACCCCCCGCCGGGTAGCCAACCGGGCCAGCTGGTACTTTATTATGCTTAAAACTGCTTGATTATCAGTAAATTTGCGTAGCTTCACGGCCCGTAAGCGCCGCCAGGGTATCCGCCGCCACCGGTGGGCTTTTCTTCACTCGTTGCCACTAATGGGCCTGTATCACCTCCTTTATCACAGCCAGGCCCTGCACCCGTTCGACACGCCGGCGCTGACTGGCCTGCTGCACCAGGCCCGCGTCTTCAACCGCGAGCACCGCCTCTCGGGCCTGCTGCTGCACACGCCCGATGACCGGTTTTTCCAGATTCTGGAGGGCGAAGAAGACGTGGTGCGGGCCCTGTACTACGACCGCATCGTGGCCGACCCGCGCCACCACCACTGCCGCCTGGTAGGCGCCGGGGCCTGCGCCGAGCGCAGCTTCGCCGACTGGAACATGGGCTTTCGCGTGGCCAACGCCGAGGAGCTGCACGCGCTGCTGGCCGCCGCCACGCCCCACGAGCTGGTACTGTTTGCCCCCCAGCCCCGCGTGCGCCCCGAGCTGCTGGCGCTGCTGCTGGATTTTGTGGCCCACCACGAGCTGGAGTCCAGCAGCTACGCGTAATCCTCGGGTTGCTACTTAATTACTTCCATTTCCAAGTCCAGGTATACGGGCTCCAGTCCGCTGGCTTCGCTCCCGCGTCAACCGGTCGGACGGCTCCGCCGTCGGACCAGCGCATGAGCAGCTGGTCTAGGCAGAAGCTGTGGTTTGTCACCCTGAAGGCTGATTTTCGTCATAGGGGCTGCTTCAGGACCGGCGTAATCTTGTGTTGTGCCACTCGTGCCGCGCCCGCTAGGCGGGGCGGGTTTTCTAGGGCCCCCTACCCCCCTTTTGGAGGCCGTACTGCCCCGGCACAGCTAGTGGCGGCACCCACGCGCGCACCCGCGCCAATTGCCCTTCATCGAATTAGCACCTATGCCCGATTACGCCGATTTTTTTCTGGACCAAGCAGAGAACAGCACCCACGTTAACTTTGTGTACGACCCGACGGCGGGCCGCGTCGTGTTCGTCAACGCCGCCTATGAGCGGGTTTTTCACGGCAGCAGCGGGCTGGTGAACGCCGCGCTGCCGGGCTTGCTCCAGCGCCTGCACCCCGACGACCGGGCCTACCTGGCGCACTACTGGGCCCTGTGGCAGCAGGGCCCGCCCGCCAACGAAGTAGAAGTGCGCCTGCTGCACGAGGGCCAGCCGCATCAGTGGTTTTGCCTCACCCCCTCCTACCGGCGGGATGCGCAGGGCCGGGTGCTGCTCGGGGGCACCCTGCGCGATACCAGCGTGCTGAAGCGCTACCAGGAAAATGCCGACCTGTTCAACAGCCGCAAAAACGCCACGCTCGAAATCCTGTCGCACGACCTGAGCGGCGCGTTCATCCTGGTGCAGCAGATTGCCGAGTTTTTGCGGGAGGAGGTGACCTCGCCGCTCAACAGCCAGGTGCCCGAGATGCTGGGCGTGCTGGAAACCACCAGCCGCGACAGCGTGAAAATGATTCGCGAGCTCATCAACCTCGAGTTCCTGACCTCGGCCAACACCGACCTGAAAGTGGACCGCGTGGACGTGGGCGCCGTGCTGCGCGTGCCCCTCGACCAGCTCCAGACCGGCCAGCGGGTACTCGGCCACGCCTTCACCTACACGCTGCCCGCCGAGCCGATATACGCCCACCTCGACGTCAACAAGTTCACGCAGGTGCTCATCAACCTGGTCGGCAACGCCCTCAAATTTACCCCCGATGCTGGCCGCGTGGCCGTGCGCATCGAGCCGGGCCCCGGCGTGGTCCGCATTCAGGTGATGGACGACGGCATCGGCATTCCGCTGGCCATGCAGCCGTACCTGTTCGAGCGGTTCACCAAGGCTCGCCGGCCGGGCCTGCACGGCGAACCCACCACCGGGCTGGGCCTGGCCCTGTGCAAAACCATTGTGGAGTGGCACCACGGCCACATTTCCGTGGCCAGCCAGGAGGGCCAGGGCAGCACGTTCACCATCGAGATTCCGCGGGCCGAAACCGTGGGCACGCCGGCCCCGGTGGGCGCACCGGGCACGGTTGAGGCGCTGGGATAAGTCCGGGCCACCCACCCGCCACCCCACCCACGCGGGCCGGCCACTACCCAGCCGCCCACCCTTCCTGGCCGTTGTGTTCCGCGCCGGCTGTTGGGCCGCGGCCTCACAATAAGTAGAAGCCCGCGGGGGCGAGCGGCGCGGGCACGGCGGTTTCGTGCAGCAGCTGGCGCAGGTTAATTTCGACGGTGCGGGCCAGGGCCGTGACCGGCGTATCGGTGGGCTGGTTGCTGAAGGGGTCTTGCAAGTGGCGGGCGGTGCGCTCGAGCAGGAAGAAGGTGGAGGCGGTGGTCAGCAGCACCGGAATTTCCCACAGCCCAATGGCCTGCACCAGTCCCAGCGAGAGCGTGAGCAGAAACAGGTAGATAAAAAAATGCACCAGCCGCCGGTAGCTGGCCGGAAACACCGTGCTCTTGAGGCGCTCGGCCTGGCCCAGCGCGTCGCAGAGGCGCCCCAGCGTGGCATCGAGCTGCACCTGCTGATAGGCATTTAGAGCCCCTTGCTCAAACAGCTTTTTGAGCTGCGCCGTGTGCAGGGCCAGCAGCGCCAGGGGCTTATTGTCTTGACTATGGGTGTACGCTAGCTCGGCGGGGGGCAGGAACCTGGTGAGGGTGGCGGTGGGGTCGAGGCCGCGCAGGGTTTCGCCCAGACAGTAGCACCAGGCTATCTGGCGGTGGGCCAGCGCGCGCAGGGGCCACGGGGCGGCGGCCAGCACGGCATCGGGCACAAAGCCGCTGGCTTGCAGCACCAGCGTGCGCGAGTCGTTGACGATGGCCCCCCACACCTTGCGGGCCTCCCACCACCGCTCGTAGGACTGGTTGGTTTTGAAGGCCAGCAGCAGCGAAATCAGGCTGCCCAGAATGGTGGGCAGCTGCAACGGCACGGGCGGCAAAAAGGCCCCAATCGAGAGCTTGAGCAGGTGGAAGAAGCTGGAAATCAGCAGCACCCGCACCAGGTCGGGGCGGATGCCCCGGAAGAGGTAGGACGCGGGAAGCTTGGTATCGAGCAGCATAGCAGCAAGGGGCGCGGGGCCTACGGGGCCAGCAGCGGCGGCTACCCGCACCAGCGCGGGAGCCAGGTAGCAGGTTCCGAGTAAGAGCCACCGGCGACCGCAAAAAAATGAAAAACCTGGCCAGCCGGCAGCTTGCCGGACATTCCCTACCCCCCCTGCTGGCAGCAACCGTCAGCCAAGGGGCTGGCCCGGCGCTGTGGCCAGCAGGATGAGCACCGGAATGGGACTTTCGCGCAGGATTTGCGCCGTCACGCTCGCGTGAAATAGCCGGCCGAACAGGCTGTGGGGCCGGGCCACGACTACCAGCATATCGGCCTGATGGCGGGCAGCCTCCTCCAAAATACCAGCTACTGCCGTGATTTGGTACAGCTGGTGCAGGCTGCCCTCGGCCAGGGAGTCCACCAAGTTGTTTGCGCTCACCGTTTCCCACACCGGGGCCAGACTATGCTGCGCGGTTTCCTCCACTACCACGTGCACCACGTCGAGCGTGCCCTGGGTGGCCGCCAGCAGCCGGCGCAGCAGGTCCTGGTGCGGGCGCAGGCGAAACGGCTGGCCATCTACGGCCAGCAGCAGGCGGCGGGGCGGGGCGGCATCCCAGCCGGTGGCGGGCACCAGCAACAGGGGGTAGGGCGCGCGGCGCAGCAGGCGCATGGCCGTGCTGACCACGAGCTCCGCGGAAGCCACGGCCGGGTCGGGCCGGGCCAGCACCACCAGCAGCGGCGCCTGGTGCTGGCCGGCCTCGCGCACGGCCCCGGCCAGGGAGTCTTCCGACACGGCTATCTCGGTGGGCACGGGCTGGTCGGTGGCCAGCTTTCGCAGCGCATAAGTCGTTTTTTGGTCACTGCGCCAGGTTTGGTAGCTGTCGCCGTAGTCGGCGGGGGCCAGCAGCTCGTCGTGGCGCGCGTGCAGCAGCACCAAGTGGGCACCCAGCGGCACGGCCAGCCCCGCCGCGTAGGAAAGCGCGCGGTTGGAAACGGCGTAAAAATCGGTCAGCACAACCAGGGAAGCGGGCATGGCTCAGGGGTAAAAAAAGTGAAACCGGCGCGGGCAGTAGCGGGCCGCGCCACCTTGGCGCAGGGGCCTGGGCCGCGGCGAGGGGGTAGGGGCCGGCCTACAGGCCGTGATGGAAGGAGAGGACCAGGTCATTATCCACGAAGCGGGCCCCGGCGTTGTAGGCGTCGTAGGCGGCCGTGTCGCGGTCGAGCCAGGTATCCACGGTGCCGGTGAGGGTGGCCCGGCCGTTTTCAACCAGCACTTCAATGTCCTGATTGTGCAGGCTGGCCGACCAGAAATAGCGGTGGCGGATGCGCTCGGCCAGGGCAAAGTCCGGATTGGGGCGCGGCCGGGCCCACGTCTGGTAGTCCTCAAAACCAGAGTGGCCGGGCACACTCACCCAGTTGTCTACTGCGGCCACGCCATTCACGCCCGCGGCCACGGTGCCGGCCTGCGCCTGCTCAAAGTAGCTGCTCACCTGCCCATAGAGCTGGGCCTTGCCGTTGCGCACGTACACGCTGAAGTCGCAGAGGCCCACGTAGGGGTCGCGGGCCAGCGCCGCGCGGATGGTCTGGCCAATGTGCAGGTCGGGGATGAAGCGGTTAGTGCGGACTTTCAGCAGGTTGTGCACGTTCCACACGCCCACCACGTGGCGGGCATCGCGCTCGGCCTCCTGCTTGGCGCGCAGGTTGCTCACGGCCCCGCTCAGCGTCACCACGCCGTTGTGCACCGCTATCAGCGGCTGGTCCGCGAGCACGCGCGGGTCGTAGCGGAAGGCATCGCGCACGGCCTGGGCAATGTCGGCATCGGGGCGGGTCGCCAGCTTGTCGCGCCGCAGCTCGGGGCCCAGCGCCCAGTAGGCCACCGCCAGCTCGCGGGCATCTACGTGGCGGGCGCCGGCCTGGTAAGCCGTGGCTTCCACGTGGGCCTTTTCGGCGGCCGTGCCCACGGTGCCGCGCAGGTACGCCACCCGGTCCTTAACCTGCACTTCGACCAGGGCGCTGTTCACCCGAATGTCCCAGGCGAGCAGCTCCTGAATTTGGGTGCTGATTTCCTCGTCCGAGTTCTGAATTTCGCCCCAGCGGACCAGCAGGTCGTCGGCCACCAGGCGGCGCACGCCCCGCACGCCGCGCCCCACGCGCAGCACCAGCTCTTTCTCGGCCCACGTCTGCACCGTGCCGGCGAGCGTAATAACTCCATCGGCGGCGGCAGCCCGCACGTTGTAGTCCGTGGTGGCGGGGTCGATGGCCAGGGCGTCGGCTACGTGGCGCCGCAGCTCCTCGTCGGGCACGTCGGGGGTGCTGATGAGTATTTCGTTCACCACCCCGCGCACGCCGCGCAGGTTCAGGGCAATTTCCTCGGCCCGCTCCCGCGAGAGCAGGTTGTCGGTGATGCCGGTCAGCCGCACGATGCCCTCGTGGGTCGCCACGTCAATCAGGTGCGCGGCCACCCCTTTTTTAGTCGTGAAGAACAACTCGACCGCCGCCGTGATGTCGGCGTCGGCCACGTGCTCCAGGGTCTGCTCAAAGGTTTCGAGGGTTTGCATGGTACTTATCCGGAAATGGGGGAGAAATCGGCGGTGGCGCCCCTACTGCACTAGCGAGCGGGAAGGCAACCGCAAAAGTCGCCGCGCCCACCCGCCCCTGCCCTGACGATAAGCTACCGAAAGCATGACGTTTGTCAGGCCGCTCCCTACCCCACCCTAGGCCCGGACAAACCACTCGACGGGGCGGCGCGGGCTCACGGGGGCAGCGTAGCCTTCGACGTAGCCCAGGCGCAGCACAAACTGCACGGGCGCGCCCAGGCCCAGGCGCTGGCCCAGGCCGGCCGGGCCCGGCGTTTCTTCGAGGCCCTGCGTCATGGGATGAATGGCGATATTCAACGCCCTCGCCCGCAGCCAGATGCGCGCCAGCCGCCGGCCGGTTGCCAGCAGGGCGGTCACCGACTCATCGGGGCTGGTGATGACGAGCCAGCCGCCGTGCGTGGCCAGCTGGTCGGCCACCTGCGTGAGGCCGCGCGCCCGAAAGCCGGGCGTGAGCACGCGGGCACTGTCGTAAAAATGCCGCACCAGCCAGCCAGCGGGCCCCTCAATGCCCATGCCGACGGCGGTGAGGCCATCGCGGTGGCGCCGCACGGCGGCGGCATCCCAGCGCACCCAGTGGGCCAGCTCGCGCTGGGCGGGGTCGTGGGCGGTCTGGTGCTGGTTGGCGGCCAGGGTAGTAGCCGTCAGGTAACGCCCTGGCCCGGAGGCGGGGGGTAGGAAGTGGCAGTGCGCGGCCTCGGCGCCGGTCAGCCGCTGCACGTCGGCGGGCTGAATGGGCACGGCCGAGAAACCTGTGCGCAGGGTGCGCCGGCCCAGCAGGGCGGTCAGGTCGGGGTAGGCGGGGCCGGGCCGGCGCTCGAGGCGCACGTCCAGCACGTCGGCGGCCTGGCAGGAAGTGGCCAGCACCTGCCAGCGGCACTGGTAGCCAAAGTGGGCGGCGGCGTATTCCAGCTGCTGCGCGAAAGCCCCCAGCGAGAGCATCGTTTCGCGCTGGGTGGGGTCCACCACGGGCAGCCAGCCGCGCGGGTCGTTGCCGATAATCCAGTGGTAGGGCCCTGGCAGGCGCACGGTCCAGGGCTGGGTGTTGTGGCCGCTGGGGGCCAGCGAAGCCAGGTACAGTATCCGGCGCGCATCGGCGGGCAGCCGGGCCACGGGCAGCGGCCGCGCGGGCGCGGCGGCCCGGCGCGCGGCCGTGTCGGCGGCGGCCTGGTCCCAGGCGTAGTAGCCCAGCAGGCCGGTGCCGGCGGCCGCCGCGGCGGCCACCGGCAAAAAGTGG
>CAZZWL010000008.1:58748-73050 GCA_964657755.1 uncultured Rhodanobacter sp. | reverse complement strand
CCCTCGCGTCTCTCCTCATCAAACGACAATATCGTTCTCACAGGAAAGACGCGAGGGGGCGCGGCTCTACAATTCTTACGTGCGGCTTAAGCTCCTACCCCACTTTGCGCTTGCGCACCAACGTCACGCGGGCCCGGTGGCAGATGCCGCCCAGCGGCGGGTTAAATTTGGACACGCTCACCTCAGCCCGGCGCACCTGCCCAAACTCCTGCATCACGCGGTCGAGGATGCGGTGGGCCAGGTGCTCGAGCAGGCGGGCCGGGCGCTGCATCTCCTCCAGCACCACGCGGTAGAGAATTTCGTAATTCACGGTTTCGGCCAGCTTGTCGGAGGTGCCGGCGGCGTGCAGGTCGGTTTTCAGGCGCAGGTCGATGCCGTACTTATTCCCGATTTTCTGCTCCTCGTCATAGTAGCCGTGAAAGGCAAAAAACTCCAGTCCTTCGAGTGCGATTTGTCCCATAGGTATCACGGATTACGCGGATTTTAGCGGATTTCACGGATTTTGTAGACGATTCCTTCCCGCACCGCACCGCTAGTGTACCGGTAAAAGTAAAGGGCTGCCCGTTGGGCAGCCCTTCTTGCGTCCACAAAATCCGTGAAATTCGCTAAAATCCGCGCTAATCAGTGGTCAGATTTCCTCAAAAAATGACTTCTCCCCTACCGTTTCCGGCTGAGGCGCTGGCTCGGCCTGGGCGGCCATGCCGGGGTGCGTCATGGGCTCGGGCTGCTGAATTTCGGGGCGGCTGGGGCCGATGGGCTGAATCTCGGGGCGCGTAGGCTCCACGTAGGGGGCCGGCGGCGAGGGCACCGTTTCGGGGCCGGGCTGGTCGATATGCGGGGCGGGCGCAATGCCGGGGTTTTCGCGCGGGGCCTGCGGGCGCTCAATGTCGGGCGAGGGCGCCTGGCCGGGGTCGGGCTGCTGGCCGGGCTTGGGGTTGTAGGCCACCGGGCCGGCGGCTATGCCGGGGGTAGGCTGCGCGGTGCGAGCCGCAGGCGTGGGGCCATTGGGGGCCGCGGGGGGGGTAGGCGCCACGGCGGCGGCCGTGGGGCGGGCAGAATCGGTGGTGACGTGCATGGCGGGAGCGGGGCTAGGTTCGGGGGGCGCCGGCGCATCGGCCGGCCGCTTTACCTGTACGCTCGCCGCCCGCGAAAGGATGGCTGCGGGCGCGTTTTTGGGGCGGGCGCGGGCGCGCTCCACTTTCTCCAGCGCGTCGGAGGCCAAGTGGTGCAGGTCGCGCACCAGGGTATCGAGCTGCTGCTCGAGGCGTTGGCACTCCTGGCCCAGGCCGGCGACCTCCTTCTGCATGTCGGCCACGGTGGTAGTAGCCGTTTGGTAGGCTTCTTCCACGATAGCGCGGGCGCGCTGGCGGGCTTCCGAGAGGGTTTGCTCGGCCAGCAACTGGGCCTCGCGGCGGCGCAGGTCGGCGTCGCGCTGGGCCTGCTCGGTGATGGAGTTGCCGGTGTCCTCGGCCGTTTTGAGGGTGCGGTAGAGCGACGACTCTACCTCGCGCATCTTTTGCACGTCGTGCTGGGCGTGCTCCAGCTTGAGGCGCAGCTCGCGGTTTTCGTCGCCCAGGCGCTCCCACTGCTGCGACACCGTGTTCAGGAAGGCTTGCACCTCGTCCTTATCCACGCCCCGAAAGGACTTTTCAAACGTTTTCTGCCGAATATCGAGGGCGGTAATTTTCATAAATTCAGTGAGCAATTAACAGTGAGCAATGAGCAGTTGCTCCTGCGGGCTTGGCGTAAGAGGAAAAAGGAAGATTGGAGTAGCAATTTTTGCGCCGCGAACGAACCTATTCACTGCTCATTGCTCACTGTTCATTGCTACTTGCCACACGGCCAGGCTGCGGTCATCGCTGCACGAAACTAGCCGCTGCTGGGTGCCCGGCCAAACCAGCTTATTCACCGAGGTGCCGTGGCCGGCGGCCCGCGCCTTGTCCAGCACGCGCAGCAGCGCCAGGCTGGCGGGGTCCCAAAGCTTGATGCTTTTATCGAGCGAGCAGCTGGCCAGGTAGCGCCCATCGCCGCTGAAAGCCAAGTGGTTGATGGCGTACATGTGGGCCACTACGCTGTCCAGCAGGGGGTAGTCCTCCTGGGCGGCGTAGCGGCGCAGGTGGGCGTCGCGGCCGGCCGCCAGCAGGTGCCGGCCATCGGGCGAGTAGGCCACGGTAAAAACGGAGTTGGTGGCCTCGGTGAGCGTGGTTTTCACGACCAGCGAGTCGAGGTCCAGCACGTAGGTTTTCCAATCCGACGCGCCCACGGCCAGCTCGCCCCGGCCTTCGTGCAGGGCCAGGCAGCGCAGGCTTTTGTCGCTGAGGCGCAGCAGGTGTTCGAGCTGAAAATCATCGCCGCGCAGCACGGCCAGCGTGCCATCGCCCAGGGCGCAGTACAGGCGCTGGCGGCGCTCGGAATACACCAGCTCGAAGATAGCGACGGGGGGTAGGGCCGTGGCAAAGGCCAGCTTGCGGGTCGGCAAGTCAATCGCCTGCACGCCCTGAAAATTGTGGCCCAGCAGCAGCAGGCCGCGCGCCGGCAGCTCCAGCAGGGCATACACCGAGTTTTCGACCCGCGCCAGTAGCTCGCCGGCGGCCTCGGGGTGGGCACTGTCCCAGGCCACCACCATGCCGTCGGCGCTGCCCGAAAAGACCTGGTCGGCGCCCGGCCGGCCAGCCAGCGCGTACACCGCGTCGGCGTGGCCCGCCAGGGTGCCGAGGCGGGTGGCGGTGGGGCGGGGCGGCGGGGTAGGGACGAGCATCAGGCCCCAAAGGTCGGCACGGCGGGCGCATAATTTTGGCGGCGGAGCCGTCGGCTGGTCCGGCCCACTCGGCGACTATCCCAGCCAAAGCCAGGGCGGCCCCGCTACCTTCGCCGCTCCCACTATGCCGCTTCATTCTCTCACGCCCCTGCCCGGCGGGGTCTCGCTGGGCCTCTGGCACCTCACCGAATCGGTGCCCAGCCTCTGGCCCCAGCTCGCCGATGCCCCCGCCTACGCCCCGCTGCTGCCCGCCCGCGCCGATGGCCCGCGCCAGGCGCAGTGGCTGGCCGGCCGGGTGCTGGTGCAGTGGCTGCTGGCGGTGGCTAGCCAGCCCCTGCTCCCCTTGCGCAACGACGAGGCCGGCCGGCCCTTTTTGGAGGGGGTAGGGCCGGCGCCGGCCGTGTCGCTCTCGCACTCGGGCGAGTGGGTGGCGGCGCTGCTGGGCCCGCCCGGCAGGGCCCTGGGCATTGATGTAGAAGTAGTGCGCGACAAGGCCCACCGCATTGCTCATAAGTTTCTCAACAAGCGCGAATTAGCTGAGGTAGAGCACCTAACCCTACCCCCCCTCCCCGGCGTGGCGCCGCGCCAGGAGCTGTTTAGCCTGCTCTGGAGCGCCAAGGAAACGCTCTTTAAGCTGGCTGGCCGGCGCGGCATCCTCTTCCGCGAAAACCTGCTGCTCGACCTGCCCCCCGGCCCCTGGGCCCTGCCCGGCACGCTGCCCGCGCGGCTGCAGCTGGCAGGCACCAGTTCCCGGCACCAGGTTTGCTACCTTCGGCCGGCAGCGGGCTACGTGCTCACCTACTGCTACTAGTTTTTTCGTGCTTCCAATCAGCGGGCTGCCCCGTTTCTCCTTCTTGGTTTTTTCTACCCTCGCCATGTCTTTTCGCAAACTCCCGGTTCTTTTGGCAGCCGCCTTGCTGGTGGCGGCTGTTACGGTGGGCAGCGCCCGCGCCCAGGGCACGGTGGGCGATTTTACGGTGCAAAAAACCGGCGGCGGTAGCACTTCGCTGAGTGCTTACAATGGTCAAAAGGCAGTGGTCGTGGTGTTTATGAACCCCGCCTGCGCCTACACCCGCCTCTACCAGGAGCGTCTGGCGGCCCTCAGCAGCGCCTACGGCGGCCGGGGCGTGCAGTTTATGTTCGTCAACGTGCCCATCAACCTCGACGCGGCCGAGGGGAGCGGCGGCGGCTCGCTGGCCACTTTCACCGACGAAGGCGCGGCCAGCGCGGCCCTCGGCGTGAGCAAAACCACCGAGGCCGTGGTGCTGCAACCGGCCGGCTCGGGCTTCGCGGTGCGCTACCGCGGCGCCATCGACGATAACCCCCAGATTGCCAGCGGCGTGCAGCAGCATTACCTCCAGCAGGTGCTCGACAACGTGCTGGCCGGCCGCCCCGCCGGCGTGGCCGACAAGCGCGCCGCGGGCTGCCTGATTAAGCGCTAGTTTTTAGCGAGCTTTCACCAAAAAGCACGTCAGGCTTAATAGCCTGACGTGCTTTTTGATTATTTGCGCTTTACTCGTCGTCCTCGTCTGGTGGGTTCGACTCCAGCAAAATGGCTAGTAGCTGGGCAACTTCTTCGGCCTTAGCGGGTTCCTGGAGCTTTTCGAAGCCTACCTGCAGGTTGCGCATGGCACGGCGCACGATGTCGAGGTGGGTGCAGGGCTCGTAAAAGCTGTCTTGTGAGGTGATGCCGAGCTGGCCCACGTAGTGTTCGATATCGGCTTTCGACAGGATAATGCCCCGGTTGTAGCAGTTGATGTAGAAGGGCAGCACGGCCTGGTCGTCGTCATCCTTTTTCACTAAGTACGTCAGGACGAACAGGTTGGGCAGGTTCACGCCAAATACTGGCAAATCAAGCCGCTGGGCCACCAGCAGGTAGATAACGCAGAGCGAGAGCGGGTTGCCGCGCTTGGTTTCGAGCACCCGGTGCAGCATGGAATTAGCCGGCGAGTGGAAATGCTGGGTGTTGGCGGCGAACTTATGGTTGCGAAAAATGACGTGGTTGAGCACCTGCACCTGGTCGGCGGGGTGCATTTCGGGGCGCAACAGCGTCCAGGCCTCAAAGCGCAGCTGCTCGATGGCCCGGTTAAGCGCCTGTAAGTCAGCATCGGGATACTGGTACGAGTTCAGCAGCCACATGCCTTCCAGTAAGTCGGGCTCGTCCGAGTTGCGCCACACCCGCAGGCGCTGCTGCAAGCCCTCAAACTGAAGCTGGTGAATCAGGTTTTCGAGCCGGGTCTGCTGCTGCGGGTCGAGGGTTTCCTCCCACGACTCTTCCAGAAAAGGGATGATGGCCTCGCCCAGATTCTGAATTTCGCCCTGAATCTGGGGGGCGATTTCCGGGTCGTCGAGCAGTGAGATAAGAGCTTTGATTTCGTTGGTAGTCATGCGGGCAAATGTGGCCCCAGGGCAGGTGCCGGGGCTAAATTTAACACCCGCCAGCCGCCTTTTTGTTCAGCCAGAAAACCCATCCCGCGCGCTTTCACGCGCCGGCCGGGCCCTACCCCCCTGATTGCGGGCGGGTTAGCGCCGTGGCCTGGCAGTGGCTAAAGCTGTTGGACGGTGGCCCCCGTCTTTGTCAAGCACTCCTGCCCTACCCCCTCGCGCACCGCCGCAGGCCCGCCCAGGCTGCTTGGCCCTAATAAGTATTCATAAAGCCTTCATCTACAAACAAAAGCGGGGGTGACTTCGCCGGTTCGCCGACAACTTTCGCAGGGATTTTTCGGTAAAGCATTTTTCTTCTCCCTGCCGGGCTCCTCCCATCCGCGCCGGCGTTTTCCCCGTTTCTACTATGGCTGCTCCCCAGTTTCTTTTTGCTACCGGCATTGAAAACAGCAACCCCACTATCCAGAATGGCCGGGTGCGCCAGGACGAGCTGGAGAAGTGCGGGCACTACCAGTTTTGGCAAAAAGACTTCGACGCGGTGCAGGAGCTGGGCATTGAGTGCCTGCGCTACGGCCCCCCGATTCACACGACCTGGCTGGGGGTAGGGAAATACGACTGGTCGTTTGCCGACCTGACATTCAACGACTTGCTGCGGCGCAACATTCTGCCCATCGTGGATTTGTGCCACTTTGGGGTGCCCGACTGGCTGGGCAACTTCCAGAACCCCGATTTTCCGGCGCTCTTCGCGCAGTACGCCGGCGACTTTGCCCGCCGCTTTCCGTGGGTGCAGCTCTACACGCCGGTGAATGAGATGTACATCTGCGCCGAGTTTTCGGCCCTCTACGGCTGGTGGAATGAGCAGCTCCGCAGCGACCAGGCCTTCGTGACGGCCCTCAAAAACATCGTGAAAGGCAACGTGCTGGCCATGCACGCCATTTTGGCGGCGCGGCCCGACGCGCTGTTTATCCAGAGTGAGTCGTCGGAATACTTCCACGCCTCGAACCCCGACGCCATTAAGCCGGCCGAGATTCTGAATGCCAAGCGCTTTCTGTCGCTGGACCTGAACTACGGCCGGCGCGTGGACTCGGACATGTATGAGTACTTGATGGACAGCGGGATGACGCGGGAGGAATACCACTTTTTTTTGGATAACCACCTCAAGCACCAGTGCATCATGGGCAACGACTACTACCGCACCAACGAGCACCGCGTGCGGCCCGACGGCAGCACCACTGCCTCGGGCGAAATATTTGGCTACCACGTCATTACCACGCAGTACCACGACCGCTACCAGTTGCCCGTGATGCACACCGAAACCAACCTCTGGCAGGGGCCCGATGGCGACGAGGCCGTGAACTGGCTTTGGAAGGAGTGGGCCAACGTGCTGCGCGTGCGCAACGACGGCGTGCCGATTATCGGCTTCACGTGGTATTCGCTCACCGACCAGGTGGACTGGGACACCGCCCTGCGCGAAAACAACGGCAACCTGAACCCACTGGGACTCTACGATTTAAACCGCAACATCCGGCCCGTGGGCGAGGCCTACAAAAAGCTCATCAGCCAGTGGAAGCAGGTGCTGCCCACCCAAACGGCCTGCCTGCAAATGCCCCTCGTGATGCCCCAGGAAAGCAACGCCGCCTGGGCCCAGCAGCAAAAGGTGAGCGCGCAACAAGCCCAGAGTCAACCGTCTACCACCACGGCCAACGAGCCGCTGCAGGACAGTCACTAACGTTTTCCCTACCCCCCTCATGCGCTTTCAGGATAAAGTTGTCATCATCACAGGCGGGGCCAGCGGCATCGGCTTGGCCATTGCCCGGCGGCTCGCCTCGGAAGGCGCCCGCCTGGTGCTGGCCGACATCAACCAGGCCAACCTCGACCAGGCCGTGCCCGACGTGCAAACAGCTGGCGCGCCCGAGGCCCTCGCCAGCCTGTGCAACGTGGCCGACGAAAACCAGGTAGTTGCTACCGTGCAGGCCGCCCTGGCCAAGTTTGGCCGCCTCGACGTGATTATCAATAACGCGGGCCTCATGCAGTTTAAGCCCCTCGAAGAGCTGGACGGCGAAGACTGGCTGCGCGTGCTGAGCGTGGATTTGCTGGGCGCGTTCTACTTCACCAAGCAGGCATTTTTGCACATGAAGCCGGGCGGCTGCCTCGTGAACGTGGCCAGCATTCACGCCATTGCCACCGAGGCGCTGGTGGCGCCCTATGCCGCCGCCAAAGCGGCCGTGCTGTCGCTCACCCGCTCCTCGGTGATTGAGGGCAAGCCCAAGGGCATCCGCACTAACGTGGTGCTGCCGGGCGCCATCGACACGCCCATGCTCTGGAATAATCCCAATGTGAAGTCGGGGGTCGAGAAAATCAACCCCAGCGACGTGGGCAAGCCCGAGGACGTGGCCGCCATCGTCGCCTACCTAGCCTCCGACGACGCGGCCTTCGTGCAGGGCGCCGAGGTGCGCGTAGATGGCGGGCGCCTGGACCATCTGTAACGGCGGCCGGCCCTACCCCCTCCTTACAAGCCGATGATGAGTGGCCCCACCCCCGGCCGGGGCAGCTTATAGGTTTTCAGAAACACCTTCACCGCCGCCGGGTCGTGCTCAAAGGCCAGCACCTCGGCGACCAGCTGCCTGATTTTCTGCTCCAGCTGCGCCTTTTGCCGCTGGTAGTCGTAGTCCATCGCGGCGGGGGTAGGCGTGTAATAATAGGGCTTGCCCGTGAAGCCGGACAGGATTTCCTGCTCCCGAAACATAGCCTCGTCCAACTCGCGGGCATGCTCCTTGAGCAGCTTATTGTAGTAGCGCAGCTGGTCTTCGGCCAGGTTTTCGAGGTGGCTCTGGTCGATGCGCTGCAGCTCGAGTTGCAGGCGCGGCAGCGTGAGCAGCTCGCCGGCTTCGTAGGCCGTGGTCACGCGCTTCATCAGCTCGGTTTTGCGCAGCTTTTTGGCCTCGTCGGGCTCCAGGTCGGGGTGCAGCACTTTAACCAGGTCGCGGTAGAGGGTGCGCACGGCCTGGGTAATGTTCTGCTCCTCGGCCAGCTTTTTTTCTTCGGCGGCCTGCTGCTTAGGGGTTTTCCTACGGGTGGCGCGGCGCGCTCCGCCTCTTGCTGCTCGTAGGCGGCTTGCTGGGCGGCCATTTTCTGGTGCAGATAGGCCTGAAACTTTTCGGGCGTGCTCACGTCGGCGTCGGCCTCGAACTCAATCCCGAACTGCCGGCTGAACATTTCCTTCATCAGCTCGGCCGTTTCGGCATCGGCGGCGGCCGCTTCCGCAGTCGTTTCGGGCGCTTCGTACTTGTCGAGAATAGCCTGAATCTCAGGGTGGCCTTTCTGGGGCAGGTCGTAGCAGCCATCGAGCAGCAGCGACGCGATTTTGGCCCGCTCGCCCTTGGTCAGCTTGTAGGTATCGTGGGCATGGTCGAGCACGCGCACCAAGTCGGCCCGCACGGCGTTGTGCCTGGCTTGCAGCGGCCGGTATTCGGTTTGCACCCGCTGGCGCAGCCGGGTCGCCGCCTCCCGAAACTCATGCACTTCCTGCTCGCGTTTGGCAATGCGCTTGGTGAGGCGGTTAAACTCCTTCTGCGCCTTCGATAGCGCCTAGTTATCAATGCCGGACGCGGCAATATGAACTAGTTGGGGCTTGGGAGCGGCAGCTTTTTTAGCCATTAGAATAAGTCAGCACCAGCAGCGTCGTTGATGCTCCGCAGCCCGCAAAAATATTTGCTTAAGGGGTATAATTTTACTCAAGCAGCGGCTTTTTGCTCAAAAACAGGAATACGTTCTAACTCAGCCGAGTGGCTGCGCTGCACTTCTTCCAAGTCGTAGTCATCTTGCAGACCTAACCAAAATTTGGGCGAGTTACCGAAGTAGCGGCCGAGGCGTAGGGCCGTGTCGGCGGTAATGCGCCGCCTGCGCTTTAAGATTTCGGAGAGGCGGGTTTGCGGGATGCCTACGGCCTGGGCAAGGCGGTAAGCGGTCAAGTTGAGTTCAGTTAAGAACTCCTCTTGCAGCACCTCGCCGGGGTGAATGTTGGGAAGCAAGTCCATAAAGTGTTACAGCCAGACTGGGCTGCGCAGGTTGTTTGAATTACGCCCCGTGGAGGCAGCCGTGATTTTGCACACCTCATTGCAGTTAAGCAGCGCGTTTACTGAGTTATTAGACTTCAATTATCTGCTCTGCTAAGACCTCAAAAGCCTCTTGACCATCTTCCGTTGAAATGCCCCAAGGCTGATTTAAATCTATTGTAACAACCTTTTTACTATCGCTAACGAAATGACTAACAATTGTTCCCGCAACAAAACCTACCACAGGATATTGGCTATTCTCGTCCAAAAACTTATCTGCCAAAATTGGTGCTTTTTCAACTATTGACCATTCCTTACCGTGTACATCATTGAATACAGCTCTAACCCAGCCAGGGTATAGATTTTCAACAAACGATACAATGATTACTCGGATGCCATACATGTCCAAAATAGATTTTATGGTGGCTATCACACCTGAATGACACCCACGTTATACGCCTTCTCAATCGGCGCGTGGTTCGCCGCCGCAATTCCCTCGGAGATTACCTTACGAGTTTCCAGCGGGTTAATCACCGCATCGATCCAGAGGCGGGCGGCAGCATAATACGGCGATAATTGCTCGTCGTAGCGGGCTTTGATGCGGTCGAGCAGCTCCTTTTCGGCTTCGGGGGTGATGACTTCGCCTTTGGCTTTGAGGCTGGCGACCTGGATTTGCAGCAGGGTGTTAGCGGCGGCCGCGCCGCTCATCACGGCGAGTTGGGCGCTGGGCCAGGCCACGATGAGGCGCGGGTCGTAGGCCTTGCCGCACATGGCGTAGTTGCCGGCGCCGTAGCTGTTGCCGATGATGACGGTGAACTTCGGTACCACGCTGTTGGCCATGGCGTTCACCATCTTGGCGCCGTCCTTGATGATGCCACCCTGCTCGCTCTGGCTGCCTACCATGAAGCCCGACACATCGTGCAAAAACACCAGCGGGATGCGCTTCTGGTTGCAGTTCATGATGAAGCGGGCGGCCTTGTCGGCCGAGTCGGAGTAGATGACGCCGCCCATCTGCATCCCAGTTTTCTTACTTTTCACGATTTTGCGCTGGTTGGCCACGATGCCCACCGCCCAGCCGTCGATGCGGGCCAGGCCGCAGATGAGCGTCTGGCCGTAGAGGTCCTTGTAGGGCTCAAACTCGGAGTTATCGACCAGCCGGTTGATGATTTCCATCATATCGTAGGGCTTGGCGCGGTCGGCGGGCAGCTGGCCGTAGAGTTCGGCTTCGGGCAGGGCGGGGGGGGTAGGCGCCCGGCGGCTGAAGCCGGCGGTGGGCTGCGCGCCCAGCTTGTCGAAGATGTTGCGGATGTGGGTGAGCGCCTCCTCGTCGGTATCGAACTTGTAGTCCGTCACGCCCGACACCTCCGAGTGCATGGCCGCGCCGCCCAGCGCCTCGTTGTCAATGGTTTCGCCGATGGCCGACTTCACCAGGTACGAGCCGGCCAGGAACACCGAGCCCGTGCCGCTCACTATCATGGCCTCATCGCTCATGATGGGCAGGTAGGCGCCGCCCGCCACGCAGGGGCCCATTATGGCCGAAATCTGCACGATGCCCATACTTGACATCACCGCGTTGTTGCGGAAAATGCGGCCGAAGTGCTCTTTATCCGGAAAAATCTCGTCCTGCATCGGCAGGTACACGCCCGCCGAATCAACGAGGTAGATGATGGGCAGTTTATTCTCCAGGCTGATTTCCTGGGCCCGCAGGTTCTTTTTGGCCGTGATGGGAAACCAGGCGCCGGCCTTCACGGTGGCGTCGTTTGCCACCACCACGCACTGCCGACCCTGCACGTAGCCCACCACCACCACCACGCCACCCCCTGGGCAGCCGCCCTCCTCCTGGTACATACCCTCGCCGGCAAAAGCGCCGATTTCGACCTGGGCCGCGCCCTTATCCAGCAGGTAGTTGATACGCTCGCGGGCGGTGAGCTTGCCCTTGGCCTTGTGGGCGGCAATGCGTTTTTCGCCGCCGCCGAGGGCCACGCGGGCCAGCTTTTGGCGCAGCTGAAAGGTGAGCTGCTTGAGGTGGTCTTCGTTGCGATTAAACTCGATATTCATAACCTGCGGGCTGGGTGGGAGGGGGTAGGGAGCATGAAAAAACCCGCCCTAACGGGGCGGGTTTCAAAGATACTAGGCGGCTTTGCCGCCGGACTGCTTAGTTGGTAACGGCGGGGGTAGTGGTCACCTTCTTGGTTTCGGTGGTTACCGAGCCGTCGGGGCTTTTGGTGGTTTCCTTCTTGGTTTTGTCTTTGCCGCCGCCAAACACCGAGAAGTGCACGTAGCGCTTGGGATTGGCCTTGAAATCGGTAATCAGCGCGTTGGAGCTGGCGGCCGTGGCGTTCAGGTTCTTATAAAGCAGCGAGTCGTTGATGAGCTTGCCGAGCGAGCCGGTTTTGTCGTTCAGAGCCGTGCTCACGCCTTTCAGCGAGGTCTGGGCTTCTACCAGCGTCGAGTTCAGGTTGCGCAGGGCCGGGCCCACGGGCGCGCTCTTGAGCGAGTCGGACAGCTGCCCGAAGTTACTGGCGATGCGGTCGAGCTTGCCGGTGGTCTTATTGAGCGCCACGCTCATCTGGGCAAAGTTGCGGGTAATCTGGTTGATGTTGGCCTGGTTGGCGGCGATGAGGCGCTGCAAGGCCACGGTGCTTTCGCGGGCGCCCACCAGCGTACCCTGAATGTTGGTTTGGGCGTCTTTATTGAGGAAGCCGTTGATGTGCGAGAGGGTCGAGTTAACGGTGTCGAGCAGCACCGTGGCGCGGGCCTGCACGATGTCCGTAATACTCACGGCGGTGGTGGTTTTCAGCGTTTCGCCGCCATTAAACTTCTTCGAGTCCGCGCCCAGCAGCAGCGTAATAGTCTTTGAGCCGAGCAGCGAGCCACTCAGGCCAGCCTTGGTAGAGTCGCCGAGCTGAATGCCTTTTTCTAGCTCCAGCGAAGCCTTAATAGCATTGTTATTTTCGGGCTGCAGCTCCAGGTTTTTTACCTGGCCTACTTTGATGCCGTTGAGGATAACCGGGGCGCCGACGTTGAGCCCGTCGACCTTAGGATAGATGGCGTAATACGTGCGGTCACTGGAAAGCAGGTTGCTGCCCCGCAGAAAGTTGAACCCGATAGCCAGGGCGACAAGTGCCACTACGGCCAACAGGCCGACTTTAATTTCTTTAGACACAGGAAGGTAAATTTAAGCTGATGATAAGCTACGTACGGGATGGGTGGCCGGCCCGGATGGTTGCAGCGGGCGTGCCGAATAGTGCCCTTAACGGCAAACCGCGTTCGTATGTTGGGGCAATGCGTAAGCCCCGCCGTGGTTACTTGGCCGGCGTGCCCTCCAGGTCGCGCTTATACTCGCGAAAAGCCTGGTAAATACCCCCGGCAATCGCTTGCTGGCCGGCGCCGGTATCGAGGTAGTTTTCCTCGGTGGGGTCGGTCAAAAAGCCCGCTTCTACCAGCACCGAGGGCATAGTTGACTTCCAGAGCACCAAAAAGCCGGCCTGCTTAACGCCGCGCGAGCTGCGCCCCACTCGGGTGCGAAACTGCCGGTCGATGCGCTGGGCCAGCCGCAGCGAATTGGTGATGTAGGCACTCTGGAAAAGTGAAAAAAGGATATGCGACTGCGGCGAGCGCGGGTCGAAGCCGTCGTAGCGGCGCTTGTAGTCCTTCTCTTGCAGAATAACCGCGTTTTCGCGCTGGGCCACGCCCAGGTTGGCGGTGGTTTTGTGCAGGCCCATCGTCCAGACCTCGGTGCCGTGCGAGCCGCGGGGCCCGGCGTTGCAGTGCACCGAGATGAAGAGGTCGGCGTGGTTGCGGTTGGCAATGGCGGCGCGCTCATCGAGCTCGATAAACACGTTGGTTTTGCGGGTGTAGATGACCCGCACACCCGGCGAGTTGGCCTCAATCTGCCGGCCCAGGTCCTTGATAATGGCCAGGGCTACGTCGGCCTCGTGGGCATCGGCGCCGTTGCAGCCAATGTCCTTGCCGCCGTGGCCGGCATCGAGCACCACGGTGCGCAGGCGGTAGCGGTTGGGCTCGTAGGCCGCGAGGGTATCTTCCTTGGCGAGCGCGCTGTCCGGCACCGTTTGGGGTAGCGGGCGCGCGGGCAGCGCGGCGGGCCAGCTGGCGGCCAGCAGCTGGCTGCTCAGCGCCAGCAGGAGGGGTGCAATAATCCGCACGTTGGTCGTTGGGGAAAAAACCAGGCCGCTGGCAACCGTTGACAGGGTAGGCGGCCTCTTATCTTTGTAGTAAGCCTCAAAAGTAATTCACTCGGTGGCTTTAGGTAACTTGCTTTTCTTCAACACGCTGTTTTCGGGTATTTTTTGCCGTGGCCGCCGGGGGCTGGCGGCCGGGCTGCTGCTGTGGCTGCTGGCCGGCCTGGCCCCGGCCCTGGCCCAGACCACTACCCCCGCCGCCACCGCCGACTCGACCACCACCAACCGGCGGCGCGCGGGCTCGGTGCCGACCCAGCCGGTGCGCAACCTCAACTACGACCGCAACGCCCCCCAAAGCCCGCCGCCGCCCGGCGTGCAGGACACCGGCCAGCCGAGCATGCCGGGCGTGTCGCGCAAGGCGGCGCCCAGCCTCACGCCCGACAGCACCGGTCTGCTCGCCGACACCAGCCGCCGCACCCGCGACTCGCTCAACCTGGTTATTCTGCGCCGCCGCAGCCAGGTCGAAACCACGGTGCACTACGCCGCCAAGGACTCGATTCAGTTTGACGTGACGAGCAAAATCGCCAAGCTCTACAGCAAGGCCACGGTGGACTACGGCAAGATGAGCCTCAAGGCCGCGCTCATCACCATCAACTACGGCACCAGCACGGTGCAGGCCGTGGGCCGCCGCGACTCGGTGAAGAACAAGATGGCCGACCAGCCGCTGTTTAAAGACGAGGCGGGCACCTACTCGGCGGGCAAGATTAACTACAACTTCAAAACCAAGAAGGGCAAAATCGCGGAGGTAGTGACCCAGCAGGGCGAGGGCTACATCCACGCCGAGGTGGTGAAAAAGCTGCCCGACAACGATTTTTACGGCCTGAATGGCCGCTACACCACCTGCAACCTGGAGCACCCGCACTTCTATATTCAGGCGGGGCGCATGAAGGTGATACCGGGCC
>CAZZWL010000008.1:23395-58738 GCA_964657755.1 uncultured Rhodanobacter sp. | reverse complement strand
TGATTACCGGGCCGTTTCACATGGTGATTGCCGACGTGCCGCTGCCCATCGGGCTGCCGTTTGGCTACTTCCCTACCCCCCACGCGGGGCGCGGGTCGGGCTTCATCATCCCCACGTTTGGGCAGGGCGCGCAGCGGGGCTACTCGCTCACCAACGGCGGCTACTACTGGGCGCCCAACGACTACATCGGCCTGCGCGTGACGGGCGACATCTACGCCGGCAACGCCGACCGCTTCGGGGGCTGGGGCCTGGCCACGGAGCTGACGTACCGCAAGCGCTACAAGTACCAGGGCAGCTTCCGGTTTACGTACGCGCAGCAGCCGGTGTCGCCCATCCTCAGCACCACCACCATCGCGAATACGGACTATCTGTATTCCAACTCCATCAACACGTTTTGGATAAGCTGGAGCCACTCGCCTACCCCCCTGCCGGGCGGCGGCGTGTTCTCGGCCAGCGTGCAGGCGGGCAGCAGCTCGTATAATAAGGTGAATACGCTGAACGCGCGCCAGTTGCTGTCGGCCACGTTCAACTCGACCATCAGCTACAGCAAGACCTCGCGGCGGCTGCCCATCAACTACTCCATTCAGCTGGCGCAGAGCCAGAACGTGCAGACCGGCGTGATGGACTTTACGCTGCCTTCGGTGAACGTGGGCCTGGCGCGGCAGTACCCGTACCAGCTGTTTAAGAAGCAAGCGACGGGCGCCTGGTACGAGCAGTTTGCCGTGAGCTACAACCTGGTGGCCCAAAACCGCATCAGCAGCCTGGTGCCGGCCCGCACCCTCACCGGCGACCTGCCGCTGCTGGGCGGCAGCAGCACGAGCTACACCATTCCGGTTAGCTTTAAGAATATCAACCAGCTGCTGCGCAATGCCCAAAACGGCATGCAGCACCAGTTTCAGATAACGCTACCCTCGGCGGCGGTACTGAGCCGCCACGTGCAGATTACGCCCTCCATCAACTACGGCGAGACGTGGTACTCGCAGCAGCTACACTACTCCTTTGTGGGCCCGCCGGTGAACGCGGTGCGGGTCGATACCACGTTTGGCTTTAGCCGGGCCTATTCGTACTCGGCCAACCTGTCGGCCACGACCAACTTTTATGGCCAGGTTAACTTTAAGGGCAACCACTACGTGAAGGCCATTCGCCACAAGGTGACGCCCAGCCTGAGCTACGCCTACTCGCCCGACCTGGCCAAAACTTCGCAGTATGATGCCTTTACGAATGGGTATGCCGACTTCAACAGCTTGCAGAGTGCCTACTCGACCCGCCTGCTCGACCCGCGCCAGTTTACGCGCTACCAGGGCGCGTATGCCAACTCGGCCTCGGCCCGCGTGAGCCAGGTGTCGCTGAGCATTCAGAACAGCATTGAGATGAAGGTGCGCAACAACCGCGACACCACCGGCACCGACCCCTACCGCAAGGTGAGCCTGGCCGACGGCATCGACCTGAGCCTGGGCTACAACTTCGCGGCCGACTCGCTCAAGCTCTCGAACCTGAACCTGGGCTACCGCGTGCAGATTGCCAAGAAGCTGAACGTGGTGGTAAGCAGCACGTTCTCGTTCTACCAGCGCGACTCGACCGGGCGCCAGCTCAACCGCTACCTCTTCGAGCAGCAGCAGAGCCTGCGCAACCTGCGCCTGGCCCGCATCCTGAATGCCAACCTGAGCCTGGGCTACCAGTTCAACCCCGCCGCCCGGCCCAAGAGCAAGGCCAATATTCCGCGGGCGGCGGCGCCCAGCAACGACCCCGTGCTGGGCTCGCCGCTGCAGCAGCAGATTTACGCCGAATACATCGACTTCGATATTCCGTGGGAGGCCAACTTGCAGTACACGGCCAGCTACACCACGGCTACGGCGCCCATCCGGCCCATTTTGTACGGCTCGCTGCCGCTGCTCTCGGGCAGCTCCGTCACGGCCAGCGGCTCGGTCAAGCTCACGCCCAACCTGCGCCTGAGCACCAGCCTCAACTACAACTTCACCCAAAGCACGCTGGTGTACCCCACCGTCAACTTCACCCGCGACCTGCACTGCTGGCAGATTTCGGGCCTCTGGATACCCGTGGGGCCCTACCGGGGCTATAACTTCACCATCGCCGCCAAGAGTAGCCTGCTGCAAGACCTGAAGCTGAACCGGAACAAAACGATTCTGAACCGCTAAATCGGTAGGGCAATACAAAAGAACGTCATTCAGAGCTTGCCGAGGAATCTCGCTCGCCTCGTTCGAGTATCTGTTCAACGACACGAGCGAGATTCCTCGGCAAGCTCGGAATGACGTTCTTTTATTTTTTGGGCAGGACTTCCTACCCCCCTACTTGCCGCCGAACTCAAACACTTCTTCGCGCACGAACATGTCGCCCTTGGGGCGCAGGATGGCGATGTTGTTAATAGCCAGCTCCAGGTTAAAGGTCTGATTATTCAAAAATTGGAGCACCGGGCCGAGCAGCTCGGGGGTGGTGTCGTGCAGGGCCAGCGACACGTGGGGCAGCCACAGGTCGGGGGCGCTAAACTTGTCGGTGCGCGAGCACAGCGGCCCGGCGATGTTGAATATCTGGTGGTGCAGCTCGTTGAGCGGGTCGGAGCGCAGCACGGGGATGTAGATAACGGGGCTGTCGCCCGGAAACATGCCCAGCCCGGTGGTATGGGCCACGAAGGGGTGGGTAGTGTCCGCGATGTCGCGCAGGGCCGATTTCAGCGCTTCCAGGTCGGCGGGCTCCACAATCTGGTAAGTCAGGTGCGGCTCGGGCGTGGCCTGCACGTCGGTGAGGCCGAATTCCGTTTCCAGGCTCTTGATGAGGGAATTGATGTGGTCGGAAGCCGGCGAGGGCAGCAGCGAAGTAATGGCGAGCATAACGCGAAGAACGGGGCGAAAACGGGAAGCGCAACCGGGGCCGGGGCTACCGGCCCTAAAGCTACGGAGCGCCACTGTTGCGCGGGGGATAGGCGACGCGCTGGCTTGTACGCAAGGCGCGCCCCAAACACGCTAAAACGTGCTGCCTACCCCCGCAAAAACCTTAGAACGACACTTTGGTGAGGGCAAACTGCGCTACGGGCGGCGTTTGCATGGCCTGCAGCGCGTCGAGGTGCGAATAGAGTACGTAGCTGGCCACGCCGCCGCGCCGGGCCAGCGTGGTGGGGTACACCGCGCCGGTAGTGAAGCTACCCGAGGCGCTCACGCTGGTAAAATCGTTGGTCGTGACCACCCGGTACACCTTGCCCTGCGAGTTGCAGGCGGCCAGCAGGGTCGTGTTGTCAAGTAGCTGCAAGCCGTCGTCGTTGGTGAGGTCCACGCCGGTAAGGGTCACTTTGCTGAAGCTGCTGGGGTTGGCCAGCGGCACTTTAATCAGGGCGCCCTCGTCGGACTTAGCCACCAGCAGGTAGCCGTTGGGGTGGTACACGATGCCG
This sequence comes from uncultured Rhodanobacter sp., assembly GCA_964657755.1. Lineage (GTDB taxonomy): Bacteria > Bacteroidota > Bacteroidia > Cytophagales > Hymenobacteraceae > Hymenobacter. The sequence continues at coordinate 55,338 of CAZZWL010000008.1, read as the reverse complement.
TTGAGGCCAAACTTGCCGGCGGGCGCGGCCAGGGCGGCGTTTTCCAGAAAAACCGTGGCTACACCCTGGGCATCAACCTTGTAGATGATGGGCGCGAAGCTGTCGGTGACGTAGGCATTGCCCTGGGCATCGACGGCGATGTCGTTGGCGAAGTGGGCGGCGTAGGCGGGGCGCAGGCCGCCGAGGTCCACGTAGCCGGTTTTGGCGCCGGTGCTGCGGTTGAAGCTGGCCAGGGCGGCGAGCTTGCCCTTGGTGGCGGCACTGGTGCGGGCGGCGTTGTAGCCGGGGTCGGACACGGCCACCAGCAGGCGGTTGCGGGCGGCGTCGAGGTTAAGGCCGATGGTCGAAATCAGCTGCGGGTCGTCGGCAAAGCTGGCGTAGGTGCCGTCGTCGGCGACCTGGCCGATGCGGCCGGCGGTCTGGGAGCTAACCAGAAAGTGGGCCTGCTGGTCGTCGTACTGCGTGCCTTCGGGGTAGAGGCCCGCCTGGGTGAAGGAGACGGCGGCCGGCAGCGCGGGCGTGTTGTCGCTGTCTTTGTCGCAGGCCGTGAGGGCCAGGCAGCCGCCCAGCAGGCCGAGGCCAGCCAGGTGAGAAAGGGAGAAAAGTCGCATGGAAAAGGGAAGTAGGCGGCTTGAGAAAAGCTGAAGCTGGCTCCTGTACGGGCGGCCGGGGGGGCAGGGTTGGGGGGCGCAACCCCTACCCCCCACTTTACCGTTAGCTACGCTTCTGTTTAACGCCGTGACTGATTCCCCTACCCCCCCTTCCGCGCCCGCCGCCCGCCATTGGGGCCGCTGGCTTTTGTTTGGGCTGGCCCTGCTGGCACTGGCCGCGCTGGGCTGGCTGCAATGGGGCCTCGACCCCTGGCTGCGCGGCAAGCTGGAACGGGCGGTGACCACCCAAACCCACGGCCAGTACGTGCTGCGCGTGGCCGGCCTGCGCACCGCGCTGCGGGCGCGCAGCCTGCACCTGCGCGGGGTGGTGCTGCACCCCGCCACCGGGCAAGTGGCCGACACGCTGCCCCGCCTGCGCCTGCGCCTGGCTCGCCTCGACCTGAGCGGCGTGGGCCTGCTGGCGCTGTGGCGCGGCCATACCGCAGGTATCGACAGCCTCACCCTCGATTCGCTGCGGCTGGAGGTGGCGGCCTTGGCCCGGCGGCCCGCGCCGCACCCTACCCCCCCGTTTTATCAGCAACACCCGCTGCGGCTGGGCTATCTGGCGCTGCGCCACGCGGGCGGCACTTTTGGGCCGGCCGGCGCGCCCACGGGCCAGCTGCGCGAGGCTACGGTGAGCGCCCGCGACCTGCTACTTACCAGCGCGGGCGCGGCCGACACGCAGCGGCTGGCCGGCGCGGCGGGGTGGTGGGCGGTGCTGCGGCAGCCGACGGGCCGGCTGGGCGGGCACACCATTGCGGCGGGGCGGGCTGAGTTTGCGAGCGAGCGGCAGTTTTTCGGGCTCGACTCGCTGCGCATCGCGCCGCCCGCCCCTGGGCAGGGCCAGCCGGGCGCGGTGCGCGTGTCGTTCACCATGCCCTCCCTGCGGGTGCGGGGGCTGCGGGCGGCGGCCTGGCAGCACCTGCACCGCCTGCGCGCCGACTCGGCGCGGCTCACTACCCCCCGCCTCACGTTTCGGCCGCCGGCCCAGGCCCCGCCGCCGGTGTGGCAGCTGCTAAGGCCGCTGTTTAACCAAGCCGATATACGGCAGCTGACCATCAGCGACGGCTACCTGGCCGTGGCGGGCGTGGGCGAGCGGCCGGCCGTGCGGCACGTATTTGGGGTGGCGCGGGACCTGCGTATTGACTCGGCGGCCGCCCATCCGGGCGCGAGACGCGTGCTCTACGCCCGCAGCTGGGTGGGGCACACCGGGCGCATCACGGCCACGTTTCAGCCGCCGGTGTACCCGGCCAGCATCGAGCACGCGCTGTTCAATACCGACCACCGGGCGCTGCGCCTCACCGGGCTGGCGCTGCGGCCCACCTTGTCGGCGGCCCAGCTTAACCGCCGCAGCGGCTACCAGACCACCCAGCTGCGGATTCTTATCCCGGAGCTGCGGGCGGAGGGCTTTAACTTCAACCAGCTCTCCGACGACAGCCACATCCAGATTGAGCGCGTGGTGGCCGAGCGGCCCTACCTCGCGGCGCGCAGCGACGGCCGCGGCCCCATCAGTAAAACGCCCTCCGTGCTCACCCCCGAGGCCATGCGCCGCCTGCGCGCCCACCTCGACGTGCGCCGGCTCGACCTGCGCGGCGGCACCATCGCGACCACCTACCGGGGTCCGCGCACGCCGCTACCAGGCACGTTCACCATCAACCGGCTGAACGTGACGCTGCGCAACGTCAGCAACGACCCGCGCCGCATGAGCCTCGCCCAGCCGCTCACCGGCACGGCCTCCGGCTACCTGCAGGACCAGTGCCGGGCCCAAATTCACCTCACCACCTCGCTGCTCGACCCACGGGGCCGCCAGCACCTGTGGGGCACGTTTGGGCCGGCGCCGCTCAGCCTGCTCAATTCTCTTACTACCCCTACCCGCCTCATCAGCTTCAAAAGCGGCCGGCTGCAGCGCATCAGCTTTGAGGAGCACCTCGACCGCCAGCGCGTCAGCGGCCCCATCCGGGCCACGTACACCGATTTGAAAATCAACTACCTGGGCTATAAAGATGGTCAGGTGAAGAAGACGTTTCTCAACCGCCTCAAGAGCGGGCTGGTCAACGGGCTCATCATCCGGGACCAGAACCCGCGGCCGGGTGGGCGCTTCGTGGTGGGCCAGATGGCCTCGCGGCGCGAGCGCCAGTTTTCGACCTTCACGGCCTGGCGGCAGGGGCTGCTGTGCGGGCTGCTGCAAAGCGTGGGCGTGCCCGACAAGCTGGCCCAAAAGTTCAGCCAGTCTGCCGACCCCACGCCCCTACCCCCCGCCGGCGCCCGCTAGTGCGCGGCGGTGGCGGTGGGGTCGATGAGGTGCAGGTCGGTTTCGGGGTCGGCTTTTTTGTAAAGCGGCGTGGCATAGACCGTTAGCACCAGCTCAACGGTCGGGAACACGTAGGCCTCGATGAGGTGGCCGCCCTCCAGGCGGCCATCGGGGTGGCCCACGGCCAGGTGGGCGTGCACCACCGGCTTGCCATCGGCCAGGGCCACGTCGCCGAGCAGCGACACCAGTTCGACGGGGCCGGCCACGTGGTTGAGGCGGTACTGCTTTTTCTGGGGGTCGAACCACGCCGTGGTGGCCTTCGAAAACGCGCCAATGGCCGAAAAGTGCGCCGCCTGCACCTGCTGCGCCGCCACAAAGTCGCTGAGGCCGCTCAGCACCTCGTCGCCCTTGGCGAAGACGAGCACGTAGGTTTTAACGCCGTTCTGGTCGCTCAGCAGCTTGGCTTGCAGGCCGGGCGCCTGGCCTTTGGCCACGGGCTTGTCGGGCGATTGATACTCGATGGTTGGCATAGTTTTCTTGGTTTGGGCGTGGGCGGCGGGGCTGAGGAGCAGCCCCAGGCCGGCCGCCAGCAAGGGAATAGGAGGAGTGAAACGCATGGACTGGAGCCGCCAGGCACAGGGGCGGGCCGCTCCCGTTTACGGCGCCAGCGGGGGGTAGGGCTGGGCCGGCAAAGTCATTTTTGGGGAGGAGCGCAAAAAAAGCGGGCGCCATAAAACCCAGAATCTGTCGAGCGGCGGCCCTAAATGAGCGATTGGTGTGGAATGACGGGCGGCGGGCCGCTCACCTTTGGGATACTAACCGCGACCACTCAGCCCCGCTTATTCTAGTATGGAACGCAAATATTTTTTGAAGAGCCTGCTGGCCGGCGCCGTGTCGGCCCCGGCCCTGCTCGCCGCCTGCGGCAAGGACGACGCGACGCCCAGCACGGCCACCACGACCGGCACCACCACGACCACCACGGGGGGTAGCACCACCACCAGCTGCCCGGTGGCGCCCACCGAAACCGAGGGACCGTTTCCGACGCACACGCCCTCGTCGTACGTGCGCGCCGACATCACGGACGGCAAAGCGGGCTATAAGCTGACGGCCAACCTCACCATCACGAGCAGCAGCGCCGGCTGCGCGGCGCTGGCCGGCGCGCTGGTCGATATCTGGCACTGCGACGCCGAGGGCAACTACTCGGAATACGGTGGCTCGGGCATGCAGAGCACCAACTACACCACCGTACACTTTTTGCGCGGCCGCCAGACCACCAATTCGGCGGGCCTGGTCGCGTTCACGAGCATTTTTCCGGGCTGGTACACCGGCCGCGCCACCCACATCCACGTGCACGTGTACACTGCCAGCGGCACGTCGCTCAAGGTGACCCAGATTGCCTTCCCCGAGGGCGCCGGCACGGCGCTGGCCCTCGTCAACGGCTACGCCAAAGGCCTGAGCGGCTACACCTACAACAAGAGCGACAACGTGTTCAGCGACGACACGGCCGGCCTCGAAATCGCCACCGTCACGGGCAACCTCACCGACGGCTTCGTGCTGACGATGAACATCGCGGTTTAATAGAGTTATGAGTTGGCCAATAGGCGCTTATAGCTCAAAGTAGCTGACTCATACCTCCTAACTTTTAACTCATACCTAAAACGAAGTGTCCGCCCGCCTGCTCACGCTCTGCTACCGCAAAATAATCGACGCCGGCGCCACCCGGCCCTGGGACAAGCTGGTGCGCGACGACAGCTACCGCGAGCTGCGGATGCAGGCGCAGTATTTCAACCCGGCGCAGCAGTACCGCACGTTTGGCGAGCTGCTGCACCACGTGCCGGCCGCCGAGCGCCTGCACGGGCTGGTGGGCGGCTCGGTGGTGGGCTATTTGCAGCAGCTGGGCGGCCTGGTGCCCGACGTGCTCGACAACCTGGGCCGGCGGTTTTTGCGGTTCGAGCAGTTTCAGTTTGAAATCATCAACTCTGATTTGCTCGACCCGAGCAAGCACCAGGTAGCCGTTAATTTTTTCAGCGTGCCGCTGCGCTGGCTCGACACCGTGGGGCCGTATCTGCTGGTGGCGGGCGCGGCGAAAGCAGGCGCGCCCACGCCGCTGCACACGTTTCAGCTCCAGCCGTTTCTGGCCATTCATTCGCTCACGGAAGCCGCTGCCCATGACGACGCCCGGTAAAATCTTCCTGGCCGACGAGCGCGGCCTGGTCGAAACCAGTAGCTTTCGGCGCTACTGCACTTTCAACTTCGATGGCTTCAGTCACCCGCACAAGCAGCCGCCGGGCCACCTGCTGGCCCTGAACGAGGAGCTGCTGGCGGGCGGCGCCACCGTGGCGCTGCCCGTGACCGAGGCCGCGCACGTGGTGCTGCTGCCCATCACGGGCGCGGTAGAAGTGCTACCCCCCTCCGGGGCGCCCATTGTGGTCGAAGTCGAAGAAATGCAGGTGCTTACGCTGCCCGCCGGCAGCATCCTGCGCCTGCGCAACCCCTACCCCGCCGACGTTATCAGCTTGCTGCACCTGTGGGTGCGGGCCGACGACGCGGCCCTACCCCCCGCCGGGGAGCTGAAGGCAACGTTCAGCTTCGCGGACATCGCCAACCAGCTGCGGCCGCTGCGGCCGGCCGGCGCGGGGCTGCCGTTCACGGTGGGCCTGGGCCGCTTTGCGGGGCGGCACGAAGTGGCGTGCGCGGTGCCGCCGGGCCGGCTGTTTTTTGCCTTCGTGCTGGCCGGCGCCTTTGAAGTGGAAGGCCGACTTTTGCACGAAAAAGACGGCTTGGCGCTGTGGAATGCCGCCGCGCCGGTGGAAATCGAAGCGCTCAGCCACGACGCGCTGCTGCTGGTGCTGGAGGTGGCGCGGTAGGTACATGGGCAACCTCACCCCCGACCCCTCTCCTTGGGGAGAGGGGAGCCTGACGACTACCTATTGGAAGTGAACAGCCGCGCCGCCGTGGCTCCTCTCTCCCCAAGGAGAGGGGCCGGGGGTGAGGTTGTCCGTTGAGCAAGCATCGACCCCTAATCGTCGTCGTCTTTGCGCTTGGGAGTAAGCTGCAAAAACGCGCCCCGGCGTGGGGCGGGCATGGTCGATTGCTCGCCCTTCACCGACTTCCAGACCACCTCGTTCAGGTCCAGGTCGGGCGCGGCGTCTTCGTGGGCGAAGTCGAACTTGGCCGAGCGCTCGGCGCTGTGGTTCCAGGCGGTGTTGCGGGTGTCGAGCGAAATCTGGTTGGGCTTGGCCTGGTACTTGGCCAGGTTGGGCGCGGCCTGGAACACGCCGAACAGCGGCCGGGCAGCCGCGTCGTACTGGCTCATGGGGGGTAGGCCCAGAATCAATTCCATCGTGCGCATCACGCCAGCCGTGGTGTAGAGCGTGTGGTCGACGTAATTGTGGCGCACGTGCGGGCCGATGACGAAGGCCGGCGAGCGATGGGCGTCGATGTGGTCGGAGCCATTCTGGGCGTCGTCTTCGAGCACGAAAACCACCGACTCGCTCCAGATGCTGCTGGCGGCCAGGTGCTCTACTAGGCGGCCCAGGGCCAGGTCGTTGTCGGCCACGGCGGCCGTGGGGCTCACCTTGCCCAGGCGCTGGCCGCTGGTGTGGTCGTTGCTGAGGCGAATGGTGCTGAACTGCGGCACCGCATTCTTCGCCAGCAGCGAGTCAAAATCCTGGGCCCAGATGCGCTCCCGCTCCTGGTCGGTAACGTCCATGTTGAAGCCCGGCGCCTTGGGGCACACGTGCCCGCGCAGCGCCTTGAGGGGCGTTTTGCCGTCTTCCGCAAACTCCCCGTAGGTGCGGTACGTGCGGCCCGCGCGCTGGCAATAGTCCCAGATGAAGCCGTCGCGGGGGTAGGCCACTTTGCGGGTGCCCTCGAAGTCGTAGGTGCCGCCCCGCCCGCCGTAGCTGATGGGCCATGACTTCTCCACGTAGTCGGTGGCGTAGGCGGCGGTGCTCCAGTTGTGGCCGTCGGCGCTCACCTCGGCGTTCACGTAAAAGTTGTCGAGCAGCACAAACTCCGCGGCCAGCGCGTGGTGGTTGGGCGTCACTTTTTGGCCAAAAATGCACAGCGCCGTGTCGCCCTCGCCCGCACGCACGTCGCCCAGAATTTGGTCGTAGGTCCGGTTTTCCTTGATGATGTAGAAGACGTGCTTGATGGGCGACTTCTCCCCCACGCGGCGCGGCACGGGGTTACCGGCCTCACCCAGCGCCAGCTTTTCGCGCTCCAGCGTGAAGGGCGTGTTGGCGTACACCTGCTGGGTATAGGCCTTGAGGCGGGCCGCGTCGGGGGTCGGGATGAAGAGCAGCGTGCCCTTAAACAGGCTGCCGATGTACTCAAACTCGCGGTGCGCGCCGCCCGACTGGTAGCCGCTGTCGTCGTTTTTGCGCAGCGGGTGCGGGCCGTTGGGATTGGGCAGGCTGGTGAGGCCTTTGCCGCTGGCTACCAGTATTTTGCTGCCCCGCACGCGCACGCAGGTGGGGTACCAGCCCGTGGGAATGAAACCCCGGCTGGCGCTGCGGCCCGGCTGGCTCACGTCGAACACGGCCAGGCAGTTGTTGTCGGCGTTGGCGATGTATAGCGTCTTTTCGTCGGCACTCAGGGCCAGGCCGTTGGTGGTTGAGCCAGTGAGGCGCGTGGGGTAGAGCGAGGTGGAGATGGTTTCGAGCACCTTCCAGGCCTGGGCGTCGATGACGGATACGGAGTTGTCGTTGGCATTGGCCACGAACAGGTAGCGGCCATTCTTGCTTTGAATCACCTCGTTGGGGTGGCTGCCGGTGGGTAGGCCGGGGCGCAGGCGGCCGGTGGCGCGGTCGTAGGCCAGTAGCCGGTCGCCGCCCCAAAGCGTGATATACACCAGCTTGCCATCGGCCGAAAGCAGGCAGCCGTAGGCTTCGGCGCCCAGCTTCACCTTGCTCAGCGTGCGCCGGGTTTTGAGGTCGAGCACGTAGAGGGCGCTATCCTCCTTGGTCACGGTGTAAAGGCGCTGGCCGGCTGCGTCCACGGCCAGGCCGGTGGGGCTGATTTTGGCTTTGGGCCAGGGCCGGCCGAGGCGCAGGGTGTCGGGCGCGCCCAGCTTGCGCCCGGCCGTGGGGTAGCTCAGGATAATGTTGTCGTTGCCGCCCGAAGCGTAGAGCCGCTCGCCCTTCGCATCAAACGCCAGCCCGTACCACGCCTTGCCGATGGGCCGCTCATCGAGCAGCTGCTCGGTACCGGGGTCGATGAGCTGGATGCTCTGCTTGCCCTGGCCGTTGTTGGTGACGGCCAGCATCTTGCCGCCCGGCGCGAGCTGCATGTTCAGGGGCAGGTCGCCGAGCTGGAGCGGCCGGCCGGCCGGCGTCAGGCTCCAGCCGTTGGGTAGCAGTATCTTCTCGGCGGGCAGTTTAGTGGTGGGGCGCTGGGCCTGGGCGGCCGTGGCGAGCAGGCCCAGCCCGGCGGCGGCGAGAAAACGCTTCATAACTATTCGGGGTAAAATCAGCACGGCGCAAAGGTCGGGCGGCCGCGGGAGTTTTGGGTTACGCGTAGGTTACGTTGCGGGCGGGCAAAAAAGAACGTCAGTGCGAGCTTGTCGAGGAATGACGTTCTTAAAGCAGCTGGCCTCCTTCGCAACTGCTCATTGCGCACCGTTCCTTGTTCACTGATACTTACCCCTACCCCGCCACGGGCAGCGTGAAGTGAAACGCGCTGCCGCTGCCCAGCTCACTTTCTACCCACAGCCGCCCGCCCTGCGTGGTGATAAACTCGCGGGCAATGCTCAGGCCCAGGCCCGAGCCGCCGGTGTAGCCCGCCTTGTCGGGCAGCTGGGCAAAGCGCTGGAAAATCTTGTCGTGGTGCTCGGCCGCGATGCCAGGCCCAGCATCCTGCACCGTCACCTGCACGAATTTGCCAGCGCGGGCGGCCCGCACGGCAATGCTTTCGCCGGCCGGCGAGTAGCGGATAGCATTGGCCAGCAGGTTAATAAGCACCCAGGTTGTTTTTTCCACGTCGGCGCGGGCGGGCGGCAGGTCGGCGGGCAGGTCGAGGCGCAGGGTCAGCTGCTTATTGGCCAGCTGGGCCTGCACGGTGGCCTCGGCAAAGCGCACCACGTCGGCGAGCTGGGTGGGCGCGAAGTTGAGCTGAATGCCCTGGCCCGAGTCGAGGCGCGACACGTCGAGCAGCTCGCTCACCAGGCGCTGGAGGCGCTGGGTTTCGCGCTGAATGCCGAGGGTGACGTCCTGACGCTCTTCGGCGGGCAGGTTGTCTTTTTGCAATACTTTCAGGCTGAGGTTGATGCTGGACAGCGGCGTTTTCAGCTCGTGCGACACGGTGGCCAGAAAATTCGACTTCACTTGGTCGAGCTTCTTGAAGTCCGACACGTTGCGCAGGGCCAGAATCTGGCCCACGAATTCGGTTTTGTCGGTGGCCTCGTTAAAGGAAACCAAGTCTTGCACGGCCAGCCGGTAAAAGGCCTCCTCGCCGCGCTGGGTGATGGTGAGCACCGGCATCTCGGCCACGGCCTGCTCGCGCTGGGGCGCATCGAGCGGCTTGATAAGCGTCTGGAACAAGTCATTTTCGAGGCGCACGCTGGCGGCCGGGCGGCCCACCAGCTTGTCGGCGGGCAGGCCCAGCAGCTCGCACATCACGGGGTTGGCCAGCAGGATGCGGCGGCCCTCATCGAGCACTAAAATCCCTTCATCCAGCGAGTTGACGATGCTCGAAGCGCGGTTGCGGGCCGTTATCAGCTCGGCCGCCGTGGAGCTGCGAAACTCGCGCAGCTCGCTCAGCATCCGGTTAAACGACTGCGCCACCTGCCCAAACTCGTCCTGGCTTTCCTGCGGAATGGTGGCCGCGAAGTTGCGCGCCGTGGCGTGGGCCAGCGCCGCGTTGAGCTTGCGCAGGGGCTGCACCGCCGCCTCGGGCACGCTGGCCACGAAGCCCAGCGCCAGCAGCGCGGCCAGCGTGATGAAGAGGATGAGGTTGCGGTTGGCCCGCTCGGCGTGCTGGTCGGCCTGATTGTTTTTGCGCATCAGGGCGGCGGTGTTCAGGGCCATCATGCGCAGGGTTTGGTCGCGCAGGGGCCGCCAGGCGGGGGGTAGGGCCTGGCTGTCGCGGCTCAGGGCGTGGTTGTAGGCGGCCAGCCCCTGGGTAAGGCTGTCCACCAGCTCGCGCTCGCCGGGCTCGGTAATGTTGCCCGCCTCCCGCGTGAGGCCCTGGCTGAGCTGGCGCATGGCGGCGGCACTGGCCGGCTGCCGGCCCAGCGCATCGAGCCCGTGCAGCATTTGCTGGCCCAACTCTATCGAGTAGAAATTGGCCTTCAGAATATTGCGCGAGCTCAGGTCGAGCTGCCGCACGGTATAAAACGCGTAGCCCCCAATGCTGAGCAGCAGCGCCAGCATGGCCAGAAAGCCGAGGGTGATTTTGGTCTTGAGGTTCATAGAGTCGTTCAGCTAATGGCACCAGCGCAGCCCCTACCCCCCCGCCTCGAAGCGAAGCCAGTCCGGCGCACCCGCCAGGCGCGCCCTCCCCGAGAAGAGGCCGCGCCGCGAGCCAGGAGAAGGGAAAGGGATAGATTTACTCGTCTGCCAGTCAATTCAATACGTTACCAGGTACACATCCACGTCGCTGCTATCGCCGGCCACGGCCGTGAGCAGGTCGTGCGTCACGCCGCTGCGGTTGAGCCGCTGCCACAGGCCCTTCTCGCGGGTGATGCCGCACACGAGCAGCGTGGCGCTTTTTTCCTGCGCCACCCGCCGGATGGCCGCCACGATATCGTCGGCCTTCACGCGCAAAATCTGCGCCCCCAGCTCGGTGGCTAGCTGGAGGTTATTGAGCAAATGCCGCTGCGTGGCCAGCCCAATGCGGTCGGCGCTTTCGCGGCCGGTCTGCACGTAGAGCACGTACCAGGCCGCCGCGCCAAAGCGGTCGGCCAGGCGCGAGGTTTTGCGGATTATTTCCTTGGCGGCCTCGGCATTGGTGTTGATGCAGGCCAGCAGGCGGTCGTCGTTGCGGCGCTGGGGCGCGATGGCCAGCGCCCCGCCGGCGTCGGTTTCGACCTGGCGGCCCAGCAACTGCGCCACCTCGCGCACGGCCAGGCGGCGCAGCTGCAGCAGGTTTTCGGGCTGAAAGAAGTTGGCCAGGGCGGTGGGCACCTTGCCGGGGTCGTAGATTTTGCCTTCCTCGAGGCGGGTGCGCAGCTCGCCCACGGTCAGGTCCACGTTCACCACCTCGTCGGCCTCCCGCAGCAGCTGGTCCGGAATGCGCTCGGTCACGTCGGTGCCGGTTATTTTCAGCACCTGGTCGTGCAGGCTTTCCAGGTGCTGCACGTTCACGGCCGTTATCACCGAAATGCCGCTTTTGACCAGCTCCTCCACGTCCTGCCAGCGCTTGGCGTGGCGCGAGCCGGGCACGTTGGAATGGGCCAGCTCGTCGATAATCACCACCTGCGGGCGGCGCTTCTCAATGGCGTCGAGGTCCATCTCCTCCACCGCGTGGCCTTTGTAGAAGACTTGCTTGCGGGCCAGCAGCGGCACGGCAGCCAGCTGGGCCACGGTGCCGGCGCGGCCGTGGGTTTCGACGTAGCCGAGCAGCACGTCCACGCCGTGCTGGTGCAGGTCGCGGGCCTCCTGCAACATCCGGTAGGTCTTCCCTACCCCCGCGGCCAGGCCCAGATAAATCTTAAGCGTGCCGCGCCGCTTCTGCTGCACAAGGCGCAGGAAGCGCTCGGCGGACTGGTCGCGCAGGGCATCGGCGGGCGTCATGGGGGTAGGGAATGGTGAGGGGTGAGGGGTGAGCAGTTGAACTACCCCGTTGGAGGGGCATGCAGTCCCAGGAATTTTAGCCCGCAGAAAACGCGGAGGTTTGCGCAGAAGACGCAGAAGCAACCGGCTACCCGTAGACTACTTTAAAACGTCAGCCCCAGCAGCGTAGTAAAGGCCGCGTCGGTGCGCTTGTAGGCTTTATCCTTGAGGTACACGTTGTTCTGGTCCACGAATTCCTTGAGTTCGGCGCGCAGGATAACGCGGGGCACGGGCAGATAGTCGAAGCCCAGCGAGTAGCCGGTGGTGCGCAGGCCGCCCACGCGGGTGGCGGCGAGCACGCCGGCCGGGTCGCGGTAATATTCCACGCGGCCCACCAGGCCGCCCCGCGCCCACAGGCGGCGGCGCACGATGAGCGAGCCGCCCTGCCAGTTGTCGTAGCCGCCCCGGCCATCCAGCTTTTCCTGCCAGCCGGTGTCGAAGGCCCCGGCGATTTTCCACTTCGGGCTGGGGTCGTAGGTAACGAAGAAGTCGTGGAAGTAGCGCAGCCGGATGCCCAGCGAGTCGGGCACGTTGCGCCCCTCGCCGATGAACGTGCTGGAATTGAAGAGCAGCTTGCTGGTGGGCCGAAATTGAATTTGGGTACCCACGGCCTCGTTCTGGTTGCGGTCCCGGATTACCTGCCAGCCGTTGATGGCCAGCACCGAAAACAGCCACTTCTTGCCCTTGTCGTAGGTAAGCTTGGCCCCGGCCTCGTAGTAGGGCGAATTGTCGGCCATGATGGAGCGCGTCAGTGTGAGGTTATCGCGCGAGTTGGGACCTTCCAACCCAATGTGCGAGAGAAAGATACCCGCGTCGAGCCACAGGTTTTTGGCTATCCGCACGCCGCCCCAGGCCTCGTAGATGTTCTTAAAAATGGCGGGCTCGGCCGCGTAGTTGGCATCGGGGTAGGTGCCGGTCTGGATGGCAAACGTACCCCGGATGCGGTCCGAGCTATACCGCGCCCCGAGCAGGGCAATGTTGACGGCAATCTGATTATGCAGGTTTTCCGAATAGATAAAGCCCGGCCGCGCGAGGCTGGCGGGGTTGTTGAAATCGTAGCCGTAGTACACGCCCACGTAGCCAAAAAACTCGGGCTTGGGGTCGGCAACTTTGGCCGTGTCGGTAGCAGCGGCGGCGGTGGGCGCGGCGGTGGTGGCCGTGGGGCTGGCGGGCGGCGCGGTAGTGGTGGTGCTGGTAGGCGCAGCCGGCGGGGTAGTCTGGGCCAGGGCCAGACCGGGCAGCAGGCCGGCGGCCAGCAGTGGGGCTACTACAGATTTGATAGAAAAGTACATAGGCAATTATTCGCGGGTGAGCTGGAGCTCGGGCCGCTCGGGGGTTAGCAGGGGAATATTTTCGATGGTGAGCGAAGAGTTGTCGAGCCCGAAGCTCTCCTGCTGGCTGGCGCCCAGCCAGCGCAGCGCGCCCGACACGCGCGCCACCAGCCGCTGCCAGCTGCTCAGCGACTGGGCGTAGGGCAGCGTGCGGTTGAGAATAACAAACTGGAAATCACCCACTACGTCTTCGCCGCGCAGCGAGTCGTAGCGCGAGGTAATATCAATTTCCTTGTTGGCCACCAGGTCCGTAACTACCTGCCGAAACATGTAGTTGATGGCGTGGTCCACGCGAAAACCCAGGTGAAAATCAATGCGCACGAGGTCGTCGGTGAGCACGGTGGTGGCGTGGTAGGTTTTGGTGTAGGGCTCGTCGGTGGTCGTCACGTGCAGCAGGTAGTAGATGTCGGCCCGCTTGGGGCTTTTGCGAAAAATGCTGTGAATGATGCCGTTCTCGATGAGCGTGGGGTTGCTGGAGTTGGTGAGGTACACCAGGTGGGTGGCAAACTTGGCCACCGAAGTATCGTCGCTCAGCTTCTTGAGCAGGGGTAGCCAGTCGGCCAGCGGCACGTACTTGGCCAGGTCCTGGCGCAGGCGGCGGCCCTGAATCCAGCTTACCATCACCAGCAGCAGCACCGTGCCCAGCAGCACGCTCAGCCAGCCGCCCTGGGTAAACTTGCGCAGGTTGGCAATCAGAAACGAGCCCTCCACGGTGAAGTACACCAGCAGCAGCAGGCCCACCCACACCAGGCCCACGCGGCGCAGGCGCAGGTAATAGGCCAGCAGCACGGTGGTCATGAGCATGGTGACGGTCACGGCCAGGCCAAAGGCCGCCTCCATCCTGCTGCTCTCGCGGAAGTAGAGCACCACGCCCACGCAGCCGGCGCACAGCAGCCAGTTGAGCGAGGGCACGTAGGCCTGGCCGCGCAGCTCGGTGGGGTACGACACCTTCACCTTGGGCCAGAAATTGAGTCGCAGCGCCTCAATAATGAGCGTGTAGGAGCCCGAAATGAGCGCCTGCGAGGCAATGATGGTGGCCAGCGTGCACAACCCAATGGCCGGTAGCAGCCCCCACTTCGGAATCAACTCGAAGAACAGGTTGCGCTCGCCCAGCGGTGCGCCGAGGTGGTGCAGCAGCCACGCCCCCTGGCCCAGGTAGTTGAGCAGCAGGCACATCTTCACAAAAGTCCACGACAGGTAAATATTGCGCCGGCCCACGTGGCCCATGTCAGCATACAAGGCTTCGGCCCCGGTGCTGCACAAGAAAATGGAGCCCAACAGCCAAAAGGCCCCCGGCTCGGTCATTATCATGTGCAGGGCGTAGTAGGGGTTGAGGGCCCGCAAAATGCTCAGCTCCTGGCTCAGCTGCGTGAGACCCAGCACGGCCAGCATCGAGAAAAACACGAACATCACCGGCCCAAATAGCTTGCCGATAATAGCCGTGCCAAACTGCTGCACCGCAAAAAGCCCCACCAGAATAACCAGCACGATGGGCACGGTATTAAGGTCGGGCTTAAGTATTTGCAGTCCCTCAATGGCCGAGGCTACCGAGATGGGCGGCGTAATGATGCTATCGGCCAGCAGGGCCGCCGCCCCAATAATGGCCGGCAAATAGAGCCACCGCAGCCGCAGCCGCCGCAGCAGCGCGTAGAGCGACAGGATGCCGCCCTCGCCGTGGTTGTCCGCCTTCATGGCAATGAAAACGTACTTGAAGGTAGTAAGCAACGTGAGCGTCCAGATAATAGCCGAAATGGTGCCCAGCACGACATCCTCCGTCACGGGCCGGCTCACAAACACCCCGCGCACGGTGTAGAGCGGCGAGGTGCCAATATCGCCATACACGATGCCCAGGGCAATGAGCGAGCCCGCCGCCGTAATGCGGGTGTGCAGCGCGGCGTGGCTGCCCGGCTCGGGCGGAATGGTGGCAACGGGAACAGCGGTGCTGGAAGAAGCTGGCATAGCAGGTACTAGAGGTTGAGAAAGCCCGGCCCCTGCCGGCCGGGCTTCGTACGGCGGCTAGAGGCGGAAGTTGACTGCAAAAATCAACCGGTTCTCGTAGTCGCGCAGGTCGGGTACGTAATTAGCGGGTAGGGGCTGGTCGGCGTAGCCGCTGGGCGAAGTGGTGCCGCCGGGCCCGGCAAAGTAGGGCACGTTGGCCGAGCGGTGCAGGTATTCCACCCGAAAAGTCACGTAGTCCGAGGGCATCATGTCAAACGTAGCCGTTACCTCCTTGGCCGTGAGCTTACTGACGTCGGTGTCGGTGAAGCCGACCACCGAGGGGTTGAAGCTGAGGTAGCGCGAGGGGTTCTTCACGAAGCCGACCCGCGTGGTGAAGGCCAGCTTGTTTTTGGCAAACCAGATGCGGTTGGCCAACGAGCTGCCAAACATGTAGTTGTCTTTGGCTTTCACGTCGCTGCCATCCACGTTGGTGCCGCTCTGGAAGCCGTAGTGCGTGTTTAGGCTAAACGCGGCCTGCGTGATGCCGTGCAGCGGGCCCTTCTTATCCTTGTGGTAGTAGCGGGCCACGATGGAGTTGTCGTGGTGAAAGCGCGTGATGTTGGGGTAGGCCGCGCGGCCAATGGAGAGCGAGTCGAGGCCGGGCCGCGAGTCGTTGCCCACGTAGAAGTTGGCTACCAGCTGCAGGTTCTCGTTGGGCCGGTAGTAGTTCGAGTTGCCGAAGGCCGGGCGCTTGTTGAAGGTATTATAGGTTTGCCAGCCGTTCATTATCCACAGCTCGGTTTTGAACTTCTTACTGGGGTAAAACTGCGCCCGCGCGCCCTGAAAGTAGAAGGGCGTGAAGTCGCAGACCAGCGAGCGCTGGTAGTTCCAGTTTTCCTGGGTCACGTAGCTTTCCAGGCCGATGTAGCTCATAAAAATACCCAGCTCCAGGTTCAGGCCGTAGGCCACGTTGAAGTGGTAGCCGGCCGCCGCCTCGCGGATGTACTTGAGGTTGTTGGTCGTGATGCCTGAGCCCGCGTTCACGCCGTTGGCCCCGATGGTAGTGCCCGTGTTGCGGCCGCGCAGCACCGAGGCATCGGTTTCCTGCACCACGTTCAGCATCGAGCCGGTTTGCAGCCACAAGCGGCCGATAATGTTCTTGTAATTCGACTCGATGCCGATGCTGGCCAGCGCCACCGAAAACTCCTGGGCGCGGCCCGTCACGGCCGAAATCGTCTGGGTGTGGTCGAGCGGGCGGGCGAAGTTGTAGTTGTAGTAGCCATCCAGAAACGTGGTGGCCGTGAGCACCGTTTCGCCGTCCTTGTCCTTGAACTGGAGCGGGAAATTCTGCTGGCGGTTCTGGCCGTTCACCCAGCTCAGGTCCATGCCGTCGAAGGGAACCTTGGCGGTGGCCGTGTCGGCTTTAGTAGCGGGGTTTTGGGCGGTGGCGGTTTCGGTAGTCTGGGCTAGCGCCGGCGCACCGGCGGCTAGCAGCAAAAGGGCAGCAATAGAAATGTTTTTCACTTGGGGTAAACTAAACGGTAGCAGGTGGGAAACTTAAACAGGGGGGTAGGGAGAGTGGTGGTGTGGTGATAGAAAGTAGGCGTGGGTTGGAAAGGAGCGTCATGCAGACCGAAGGGAAGCATCTCGCGTGCAGCAGTAATTCAATCGTGCGGATGAAGCGAACGAGATGCTTCGGCAAGCGGACACCAGACGAGCATGACGTTCTTTTTATTTCAGGATTATCAGCTAATTAAAACCTGACAATCAAGTCCATCGCCGCCGTGTACTGGTCTTTTTTCTGGCCGTTGTCGTAGGGCGTCACGCCGTCGGCGTAGGCGCGCTCGTAGCGCACTTCGGGCCGCAGGCGCAGCAAGGGCGAGAAATTGTAGATGAAGCCGATAGTGTGGCTCGAAAACGCCGTGGCGTAGCCCGTACGGTTGCCCTGGGGGTCCACGAGCAAGTCGTTGCGCACCGACACGTAGCTCTTAGCCCCCGTCGCCACCTGAAAGTAGTTGACGGCCCCCACCGCGTTGGAGCGGCCGGGGTGCAGCGCGCCGGCGCCGGTGTTTTCGTAAAAGCGCTGGCCCGGCCCGTCGATGACGGTGCCGCCCGTCAGGGCATCATACTGCCAAAGGTAGTAGGCCTCCGTCATCATGTGCACCGTGGGGCTAAAGCGGTGGCCCCAGGTAGCCACGGCCATTTGCAGGTTGTCGTGGTTGTTGCTGTACTCGCCGCTGCCGATGGAGTTGATGCCCGCGTACACCGAGTTGGCGTTGTTGCGCGACACCCAGCGAAACATGGCCAGCCCGTTGAGGTGGGCCGAATTGCTCCAGATGGCCACGTCGTTGCCACCGTGCAGGCCCAGCTCAATCTGCCAGTACGGGCTAAGCCGGATGGTGGCCTGGGCCCCGCTAAAGGTGTAGGGGTCCACGGCAAACATCAGCGAGTGCGAGTAGAGGTAGTTGTCGGGCGCCCACTGGGCCTCAATGTCGGCGGGCGAGATAAAGCGGCCCACTTTCAGCAGCACGCCCTGCGCTATTTTGGGCAGGTAGAGCATGGCGTACACCTGGGTAGGGTCGTAGCCGTAGAGGTTGTTTTTCTTTAGCAGCTGGTCGCTAAAGATGCCTTTAGCAATGGTGTAGCGGTAGTCGATACCGTAGATATTATCGACCAAAAAACCCCAGTCGGCGCGGTCGGTCTGCACGGTATTGGGCTGGCGTTCCAGGCGAATAATTACCTGGTCGAGCACCACGCGGTTGGGCACGATGTTGTAGGCCGTGGGCGCGTTCGAGTCGTGCGAGCTGCTCAGGTTGCCCCCGATGCTGGCCCAGCCATAGACTTTGAAGCGGCTCTTGCTGAGGCCCAGTGCCTTTTGCAGGGGGTAGGCGGGCGCCTCGGCGGGCAGGCCCACCACGGGCGCGCCATCCCACTCCGACACCGGAAACGGCCCCGTGATGGGCGACGGCAGGCAGCGGCCATTGGAGCCGTCCACGGTGGGCAGGTCCCCGGCGTGGCGCGTGGTATCGGCCGGGGCCTGAGCCAGGCTGGCCAGCGGCAGCGCGCACAAGGCGGCTAGCAGGCAGGCGGGTAGTGATGTAGTCATGGCAAGAAAAAAATAAGATTGAAAACTACCGGTCAACCTGCGCCCTACCCCCCTACTTACCCTTGAGCGCGTCGAGGGCTACATTGAGCTGTAGCACATTTACCTTGCTGGGGCCCAGCAGGCTAGCTTCCGTGTGCTGCGCCACCAGCGCCTGCACCTGAGCGGGGGGTAGGGCCCGCGCCTGGGCCACCCGCGCCACCTGCACCAGCGCGCCCTGGGGCGAGAGGTCGGGGTCGAGGCCCGAGCCGCTGGCGGTGAGCAGCTCGGCCGGCACGTCGGCGCGCTGCACGCCGGGGTTCTTCACCAGAAAGGTGTCGAGCCGGGCCCGCACCTCCTTCAGATAATCGGGGTTAGAGGGACCCTTGTTCGAGCCGCTGGAGCCGTCGGCGTGGTAGCTGGCCGCCGAAGGCCGTGAGCTGAAATACTGGGGCTTGTCGAAACGCTGGCCCACGTTGGCGAAGCCCACGAGGCGGCCGTTTTGGCGCACTTGCACGCCCTCGCCGTGGCCGGGGGCCAGCTGAGCGGCGGCCCATACCAGGGCCGGGTAAATGCCGCAGCACAGCACCATCATGGTGAGGGTGAGGCGCAGGGCGGGGAGGAATTGGGATTTCATGGGGAAGGATGTAGAACGGAGTGGCACTCCGTTCGTCGTTGTTGAAAAAGCGGCGCTATCGGCGCGGACGGGCACGGAGTGCTACTCCGTTTTACAAAAACACGCCCACTACCAGGTCAATGACCTTGATGCCGATGAAGGGCACGATGACCCCACCCAGGCCGTAGATGAGCAGGTTGCGGCGCAGCAGCGCCGAGGCACCCACCGGCGTGTAGGCTACCCCCTTCAGGGCCAGCGGCACCAGGGCGGGGATGATGAGGGCGTTGAAAATGACGGCCGAAAGAATGGCCGACTGCGGCGACTTCAGGCCCATGATGTTGAGCGCGCCCAGGGCCGGGATGGCGACCATGAACAGCGCCGGCACGATGGCGAAGTACTTGGCCACGTCGTTGGCGATGGAGAAGGTGGTGAGCGTGCCGCGCGTCATAAGCAGCTGCTTGCCGATTTCGACCACTTCGATGAGCTTAGTGGGGTCGTTGTCGAGGTCCACCATGTTGCCGGCTTCTTTGGCGGCCTGGGTGCCCGAGTTCATGGCCACGCCCACGTCGGCCTGGGCCAGGGCGGGGGCATCGTTGGTGCCGTCGCCCATCATGGCCACCAGCTTGCCGGCTTGCTGCTCGGTGCGGATGTACTTCATCTTATCCTCGGGCTTGGCCTCGGCGATGTAATCGTCCACGCCGGCTTTTTCGGCGATAAACTTAGCGGTGAGGGGGTTGTCGCCGGTCACCATCACGGTTTTGATGCCCATCTTGCGCAGCCGCTCAAAGCGCTCCTGAATGCCGGGCTTGATGATGTCCTGCAACTCTACTACGCCCAGGATGCGGTCGTTCTCGCTCACTACCAGCGGGGTGCCGCCGTTGCTAGCCACCTTGGCCACCTGCTGGGTTGTCTCGCTGGGAAACTCCTGGCTGGCCGCGTTGGCCAGGATGCGGATAGCATCCGAAGCGCCCTTGCGGATGCGCACCCCGTTGGCCAGCGTGACGCCCGAGCTGCGGGTTTCGGCCGTGAACTTGATGGCCTCGCTGCCCTCGGCGCGCTGCTTCAGGTCGGCGGCATCCTGGCGGCGCACCTGCTGAGCCAGCTCCACGATGCTCTTGCCCTCGGGCGTTTCATCGTGCAACGAGCTGAGGGTAGCGGCTTCCACCAGCTCGCGCTCCGAGATGCCGGGCGCGGGCCAGAAGTGGGTAGCCTTGCGGTTGCCGATGGTAATGGTACCCGTTTTATCGAGCAGCAGCACGTCGATGTCGCCGGCCGTTTCCACGGCTTTGCCGCTCTTGGTGATGACGTTGGCCCGCAGCGCCCGGTCCATGCCCGCAATGCCGATGGCCGAGAGCAGCCCGCCGATGGTAGTCGGAATCAGACACACGAACAGGGCGATGAACGAGGCCACCGCGATGGGCGTGTGCGAGTAGGCGGCGAAGGGCTGCAAGGTCACGCACACAATCACGAACACCAGCGTGAAGCCGGCCAGCAGGATAGTGAGGGCGATTTCGTTGGGCGTTTTCTGCCGCGAGGCGCCTTCCACCAGCGCAATCATCTTGTCGAGAAACGACTCGCCGGGCGCCGTCGTCACCAGCACCACGATGCGGTCGGAGAGCACCTTGGTGCCGCCCGTAACGGACGACTTATCGCCGCCCGCCTCGCGGATAACCGGGGCCGACTCGCCCGTGATGGCCGACTCGTCGATGGTGGCCAGGCCCTCGATAATCTCGCCGTCGGTGGGGATGATTTCGCCGGCCTCCACCACGAATACCTGGCCTTTCTGGAGCTGCGCCGAGCTCACGCTCGTGAAGCTGCCGTCGGGCTGGCGCACCTTGGCGGGGGTGTCCTGGCGGGTTTTGCGCAGCGAATCGGCCTGGGCCTTGCCGCGCGCCTCGGCGATGGCCTCGGCAAAGTTGGCGAACACCAGCGTGAGAAACAACACGATAAACACCGTGAAATTATAGCCGAAGCTGCCCTGCGCCGCATCGGGCTTGATGAGCAAGCCGATGGTGACGAGCAGCATCACCACGGTGCCGATTTCCACGGTGAACATCACCGGGTTGCGGAACATGATGCGCGGGTCGAGCTTCACGAAGGCCTGCTTGACGGCTTCGGCGACGAGTGCGGGTTGAAAAAGCGATTGGGATTGGGTTGCCATTGTGCGAGCGCTCACCTCCCCCCCCGGCCCCCTCTCCTTGGGGAGAGGGGGAGCCACGGAGGCTCAGTAAAGCGTAAAAGCAAGGAAGTATTCTTGAAAAATCGTTAGGCTCCCCCTCTCCCCAAGGCTTCGCGTATGCAGCGAACCGGGGGCCGGGGGGTGAGGTACCTCATTTGGACAACTAATACAGCATAAAATGCTCGGCCAGCGGCCCCAGCGCCAGGGCCGGGAAAAAGGCCAGCGCCGCGATAATCCAAATCACGAAGAAGACCATCACGCCAAACGTGGCGGTATCGACGCGCAGGGTACCGGCACTTTCGGGGATGAATTTTTTGCGGGCCAGCAGGCCGGCGATGGCCACCGGGCCGATGATGGGCAGGTAGCGCGAAAGCAGCAGCACCACGCCGGTCGAGATATTCCACCAGGGCGTGTTGTCGCCGAGGCCCTCGAAGCCCGAGCCGTTGTTGGCGGCCGAGGAGGTGTACTCGTAAAGCATTTCCGAAAAGCCGTGGTAGCCAGGGTTGGCCAGCCAGCCGGCGTATTCGGTGGGGTTGCCGGTGTAGAGGTGCGCCGCCAGCGCCGTGCCCGTGAGAATGAGCAGCGGGTGCAGCAGGGCAATGAGGATGGCGATTTTCATCTCGCGGGCCTCAATCTTCTTACCCAAAAACTCGGGCGTGCGCCCCACCATCAGCCCCGAGATAAACACGGCCACGATAATGAACACGAAGAAGTTGAGAAAGCCGACCCCTACCCCCCCGTAGAAGGCGTTGGTCATCATGCCGAGCAGGGCGTTCATGCCCGAGAGGGGCGTAAGCGAGTCGTGCATGGCATTGACCGAGCCGTTCGAGGTGACGGTGGTAGTGATGGCCCAGAGTGCCGAAGCCGGCGCGCCGAGGCGCATTTCCTTGCCTTCGAGCGAGCCCAGACTCTGGTTGACGCCCAGGTGCGTGATAGCCGGGTTGCCGTGCATTTCGAGGTACACGGTGGGCAATTGCAGCAGTAAGTAGCCGGCCGTCATCACCCCAAACACCATCCAGCCCAGCTTGGGCCGGCGCAGGTAGTAGCCAAAGGCCAGCGCCATCGCAATGGGGATGAGGATGATAGAGATATTCTCCACGGCGTTGGTGAAGTACGTCGGGTTTTCGAGCGGGTGGGCCGAGTTCACGCCGAAGAAGCCGCCGCCGTTGGTGCCGATTTGCTTGATGCCAATCATGGCGGCGGCCGGGCCGCGGCTCACGAAGGTGCTATCGCCCTGCATGGTGATGACCGGCTGCTTGGCCTGCCACGTCATGGGCGTGCCCTGGAAAGCCACTACCAGCGCCACCACCAGCGAGAGGGGTAGCAGCACGCGGGTGATGCTGCGCACGAAGTACACGTAGAAATTGCCAAGCTTGTCGCCCGCCCCTTCGCGCAAGGCGTTGAACACCACCACGCAGGCCGCCATACCGGTGGCGGCCGTCACGAACTGCAGAAACATCAGGCAGAACACCTGCGAGAAGTACGTGGCCCCCGACTCGCCCGAGTAGTGCTGCAAGTTGCAGTTCACCAGAAACGACACGGCCGTGTTAAAGGCCTGGTCGGGCGACATGCTGGGGTTGTGGTCGGGGTTGAGGGGTAGGCTGCCCTGGGTGCAGAGCACGAACATGGCCCAGCCAAACCACACTAGGTTGATGGCCAGCAGCGCCAGCAGGTGCTGCTGCCAGCTCATGTCGCGCTCGGGCCGCACGCCGCCGAGGCGGTAGAGCAGGCGCTCGAGGGGCAGCAGGAAATCGGACCAGCTTTTGTCGCCCCGGTAAATAGTGGCCAGGTAGCGGCCCAGCGGCACGGCCAGCAGCACCGTCGAAACGAAGATGAGCAGGATGCCGAGTAGTTCTTTATTCATGAGTTCAGTGTCTTGATTGCGAGTGGCTGACCGACAGCCGCCAGGAATCAGTTAAAATTTCTCTGGCTTCAGCAGCACGTAGCCGAGGTAGCCAAACGTGGCGATGGAGAGCAGCAGCAGGGCAAGCATCATGGCAGGCAGGGAGTTAGATATTATCAAAAAAATCAACCGACTTGTAGAAGAGCCAGAAGAAGCCAATACCGGCCGCAGAAAGTAGCGGAATCAAAAGGCCAGGAGTCATAAGAGCGAGAAAAAAAAGCGGGGGCGATACGAGGAGGTCTTTGCCTTGGCAAACCCCGGCCCCAGGGGGTAGGCGCGGCCTCCGAATAAAATCAACTGCTTGATTATCAGGAATAATAATTTCGGGAGACCTGCGCCAGCCCTGCGGGGCCAGCCGCCCCGCACTAGCGTTTCGCTAGTGCCCTTTGCAAAACGCTAGCGCAGGCGCGGCATCAGGGCAGCATCGTGGCGTGGGGGTGGCAGTAGGCCCGGTAGAGGTGGGCGGGCATGAGCTGGCGGGCCAGCTGCGTGTCGGCGGTGCTGCCGTCGAGGTGCAGGCCGTGCAGGTACACGTTGTTGATAGCGTTAGAGAGGTAGTGGTCGGCGCGGCGCAGCAGGTTGTCGGCCACGGCAAAGCAGTGGCGCAGCACTTCGAGCCGCCCGGCGGCAAAGGCGCGGCGGGTGAACGCGGCGAAGCAATCGAGCTGGCGGTACACGCTGCCCAGCATGTGGGGCGCGTGCAGGTCGGGGGCCAGCTCGGGAAACTCGGCCGTGAGCAGGTCGGCCGTTTCGAGGGGAGTCATGGGGGGGGGGTAGGGAGAAGGTAGCGGCCAGCAGCTGGCCCGGCCCACCACGAGCAAGGCGGGGGCCAGGGCGCGCCGCGCCGAACCGCGCCGCAGCCAACGTCCTTTTGGCTAACTACTTACCACCGGCGCTTCCTGCCCGGCCGGCGCGGGAGCCCCCACGGCAGACTAGCGTTTTGCTAGGGCGCCGTGCAAAATGCTAGGG
Organism: uncultured Rhodanobacter sp.; assembly: GCA_964657755.1. Taxonomy (GTDB): domain Bacteria; phylum Bacteroidota; class Bacteroidia; order Cytophagales; family Hymenobacteraceae; genus Hymenobacter. The sequence goes on along the minus strand of CAZZWL010000008.1, from coordinate 31,645 downwards.
GGCGGCCGGCTACCAAATGCCCCTGGCGGGCCCGGCAGAGGCATTTGGGGCCGGTTGGCCCCGCGTTGGCAGGCCACGCGCGGCCCCTACCCTAGCCGGGGGCCCGCCCGCCATGTCCGATTTGCTCACCGAAATCACCCACGCCGCCCAGGCCTACTACGCCCAAACCAGCGATTTCCCCCTCACGGCCACCGACTTCTACGACTGGCTGGGCGCGCTGCCCGCCGCCCGCCGGGCCGATGTGCTGACCCGTGGCTTCACCACCAGCCAGTCGGAGCCCGACTTTTTGCGCTACTGCCTGGAGTGCCGGGGCTACGCCATGCGCCCCTTCATGGCCGAGCGCCTGTCGGTCGATGCCTTTGCCTTGTGGGCCGCCCACGGCGAATTTAACGGTGACCTGCCCGTGCACGCCGTGCGCCGCTAGGCAAGTAAAACGGAGTGGCACTCCGTTTCCGGACCCACGAGTCGGTCCACGCCAAACGGAGTACCACTCCGTTTTACAGCCCGTATTCCTGAATTTTGCGGTAGAGCGTGGTGTGTGCAATGCCCAGCACCCGCGCCGCCTCGGCCTTGTTACCGTTGACTTCCAGCAGGATGCGCCGGATGTGGTGCCGCTCAGCATTGCGCAGGCTGCGCTCGTCTTCGTCGGCCAGGGGAAGGCTGGCGCCGGGCGCCGCGGCCAGCTGCACTTCGAGGGGTAGGCCGGCCACCTCCACCGCCTGGCCGGGCGGCGTGAGGATGGCGGCGCGCTCCAGCACATTGCGCAGCTCGCGCACGTTGCCGGGCCAGGGGTAGGCTTGCAGGGCGGCCAGGGCCTCGGCACTAAGCGCCAGGGGCGGCCTTTTGAGCCGGGCCGCGAAGTATTGAAGGTAGAAGCCGGCCAGCTCGGGCACGTCGGTGCGGCGGGCGCTGAGCGGCGGCACCGGCACCACAAACACCGAGAGCCGGTAGTACAAATCGAGCCGAAAATGGCCCTCGGCGGCCTCCTGGCGCAGGTTGCGGTTGGTAGCCGCGATGAGGCGCACGTTGGCGCGGGTGGGCCGCGTGTCGCCCACTTTAATGTATTCCTGGCTTTCGAGCACCCGCAGCAGCTTGGCTTGCAGGTTCAGCTCCAGCTCGCCAATTTCGTCCAGAAAGAGCGTGCCGCCGCTGGCTTCCTCAATCAGGCCCTTCTTATCGGCCAGCGCCCCGGTGAAGGCCCCTTTCTTGTAGCCAAACAGCTCCGACTCGAGCAAATCTTTGGCGAAGGCGCTGCAATTGACGGCCACAAATGCCTTGGTGGCGCGCCCGCTGCCTTGGTGGATGGCCTGCGCAAACAGCTCTTTGCCCGAGCCGGTGGGGCCTTCGAGCAGCACCGTGGCCTCGGTGGGCGCCACCTGGCGGGCCAGGTGCTTGGCCGTTTCCAAGGATGGCGCGTGGCCCAGTATCGTCTCGAAGGTGTGGCGCTGGCCCACCTGCTTTTCCAGCTCGGCCACCCGGCGCTGCAGGCGGGCTTTGGCCACGGCGCGGTCCACCACCACCACCAGCTGGTCGTCCGAGTCGCCCTTGGTGAGGTAGTCGAAGGCGCCGGCCTTCATGGCGCGCACGCTGTCGGGCACGGTGCCATAGGCGGTCAGCAGCACCACTTCGGCCAGCGGGGCCTTCTGCCGGAAGCGCGGCAGCAGCTCCACGCCGTGGGCATCGGGCAGCTTCACATCGCAGAGGATGAGGATAATATCATCGGCGTGTTCGGCCAGCAGGGCCAGGCCCCGGTAGGCGTCGGGCGCTTGCAGCACGCCGTAGCCCTCGAGCTCCAGCAGGCGGGCCGTGATGCCGCGCAGGTGGTTTTCGTCGTCAATGAGCAGGATGGTTTCGGAGGTGGTAGCGTGCGGCATGGCGCAAAGGTCGGGCAGGGTGGGCAAGTGCCCCCGCTGCCTACCCCCCCATTTTTTGGCCCTCCCGCGAACACGCGGCCCGCTGCTGGTTGTTAAGCATTACGCCCGGCCCCGGCTGGGCCGTACCTTTGCCCTGCCGCTGGTGCGCGGACCGGCGGCTGATTTCCGCCTACCCCCCGCACTACGCCTCACTCGCCTTCAAGTGGCCACTGCCGGCCCCGCCATGATTTCCATTTCTGACCTCGACTTCCATTTTGGCTCGCGCACCCTCTACGACGGCGCCAGCCTGCACATCAAGCCCAAGGATAAAATTGGCCTGGTGGGCCTCAACGGCACCGGCAAATCGACCTTGCTGCGCCTGCTCGTGGGCGAGTACAAACCCGACGGCGGCTCCATCTCGATGAGCAAAGAGGTGAGCCTGGGCTTTTTGAACCAGGATTTGCTGAGCTACGACTCGCACGAGTCCATCCTGCTGGTGGCCATGCAGGCCTTTGCTGAGGCGCTCGAATTGCAAAAGAAAATCGACGCCGTGCTGCTAGAGTTCGAAACCGACTACCGCGATGAGCTGGCCGATAAGCTAGCCACCTTGCAGGAGCGGTTTGAGGCGCTGGGCGGCTACACCATGCAGTCGAAGGCCGAGGAGATTCTGGAGGGTCTGGGCTTCTCGACCGACGACCTGGAGAAGCCGCTCAAGACATTTTCGGGCGGCTGGCGCATGCGCGTGATGCTGGCCAAAATCCTGCTGCAGCAGCCTTCGCTGCTGCTGCTCGACGAGCCCACCAACCACCTGGACCTGCCGAGTATCAAGTGGATTGAAACCTACCTGGCGGGCTACGAAGGCGCGGTTATCATCGTGAGCCACGACCGCGAATTTTTGGACGGCACCACCAACACGACCGTGGAAGTGAGCGGCGGCAAGCTCAATCCCTACGCCGGCAACTACTCGTTCTATCAGGAAGAGAAGGTGTTGCGCACCGAGATTCAGCAGGGTGCCTACGACAACCAGCAGGCCGCCATCAAGCAGGCCGAGCGCTTTATTGAGCGCTTCAAGGCCAGCGCCAGCAAGGCCAAGCAGGCCCAGAGCCGCGTGAAGGCCCTCGACAAATTGGAGCGCATCGAGGCCGTAGCGCCGGATGCCGCGAAGGTAAATTTCAAGTTTACCTTTACGCAGCAGCCCGGCCGCCACATCCTGCGCATGGAGCACGTGGGCAAAAGCTACGGCGACAAGCTCATCTTCCGCGACACGCACGTGCACATCGAGCGGGGCGATAAAATCGCGCTTATCGGGGCCAACGGCAAGGGCAAATCGACGCTGATGCGCCTGGTAGCCGGGGCCGAAACGCCCACCGCCGGCCGGCACCAGCTGGGCCACAACGTGATAATGGCCTTCTACGCGCAGCACCAGCTCGAAAGCCTGACCGTGGACAACGAGATTATCCAGGAGATGAACGAGGCCGGCAGCAAGCGCAACGAGATGGAATTGCGCGGCGTGCTGGGCTCCTTTTTGTTCACGGGTGACGACGTGTACAAGAAAATCAAGGTGCTGAGCGGCGGCGAAAAAAGCCGCGTGGCGCTGGCCAAAACCCTGATTTCGGAAGCTAATTTCCTGCTGCTCGACGAACCGACCAACCACCTGGACATGCAGTCGGTCAACATCCTCATTCAGGCTCTGGAGCAGTACGAGGGCACGTTTATCGTGATTAGCCACGACCGCTACTTCGTGGAGAATGTGGCCACCAAAATCTGGTACATCGAGGATTTTCAGCTCAAGGAGTACCCCGGCACCTACCACGAGTACGAGCAGTGGCAGGACGACCGCGCCAAGGCGGCCAAAGCCAGCGGCAACGCCGCCCCTACCCCCAAAACCGCGCCCAAGCCCGCCGCCAAAACCGACCCTACCCCCGCCAAAACTCCCTCGCCCGACCAGAAGAAAGCCCTGCGGGAAATAGCCGACATAGAAGCCAAAATTGACTCGCTGGAAAAGGAAATGGCCGTGTACGAAAAGCAGCTGGCCGACCCCAAAATCTACCAGAACGCGTCGCAGCTCAAAGACACCACGCTGAAATTTGAGCAAACCAAAAAAGAGCTGGTCCGCCTGAACGACCGTTGGGAAATGCTGGCCGAGATGTAGCAAGCCCGCCGCAGCCAAAAGCCCCGCCCAAAGCGCTATGCTTTGGGCGGGGCTTTTGGCTGCGGTATTGAGCGGTTAGCAGCGAGGCAAGTTGTTATTTCTTATCCAGAAACTTAAAAATTTCCGCGTACGCGTCTTTCAACTCGGCCGCGCTGGGGCTATGCTGCCCTTCGGGAATGAACAGCACCTCGTTTTTGCGCGGCTCCTGCTGAAGCAAGGCCACGAATTTTTCAAATGTTACGGGCGGAACCTGGTCATCCTTACCACCTTGCCAGATAAAAAACGGCGGGTCATTTTTATCAAAACAGGTTATCGGCTCGTATTTTTTGATGTATTCTTTGGGAGCATAATCGATAGTTTCCGGGAATAGGGCCACGCCGATTTCTTTCATAATGGGCACGTCATTGCTCATAAATACTTTCTCCACCACGTCTAACCCATCAACGGGGCCGGAGAAATTAATTACTGCGGCAATCTTTATTCCGCTGGCCAGCTTGGGCGAATACGTCGGGTCGTTAGCCGTTACGGCTACCAGACTGGCAATGTGGGCGCCAGCCGAAAAACCAGTCAGAATTACCCGGTCTAGGTTCAGTTGGTACGTGGCATTATTGGCTTTCAAAAAATTCAGGGCGTACGGCAAATCTTCCGTGGCAATGGGCACGCCGCGCTTGATGCGATAATTCATATTGACCACATTCATTCCCTTTTTCAAATACGGCTGAATGTAGCGTTCCTCGCGCGCCTTGTCGCTGACATAATACCCGCCGCCGTGCAAAAAAACGACGGTGTAATCTTTGTTTTTCAGCTTTTTGGCTGTCGAGGAGCGGTAAATATCCAGCACCTGCTCCTTGTCGGTGCCGTAAGCCACGTCTTTGGTTACGGTGTAGGCCGCTTGTATCTGGGCAGGCGTATTATCAGCCACCGCGGCTAGCTGCACGGAGCACGAGCTGAGCAGCAACGCCGCAGCTAGACTAAGGCCAAGGAGATTTTTGTGCATGAGGGTGGTAGGTGGGCGTAAGGTGGAAGGGGCACCCACCGCAAGGGCGGTGGCCCGGCAACTAGGTTGCCGGGGCAGCAATCTTTTTTGACAATAACTTGCTGGCCAACCATTTTCTAACTGGTTCGTCGTAGTACTTGAGGCAGGCGTAGGCCAGCAGGATACTGGCCGAAAAAGTGAGCGTGGCCACTGGCAGGGACAGTTGCACCGCAGGTTTGTGGTCGTGCACCCACGCCGTGTACGTGTAGATAAGCGGGTAGTGAGTGATGTAGATGGGGTAGGAAATAGCCCCCAGAAAGTTGCAGACGCGGGCGGCTCGCGCGCCTTTTATCTCTCCACTGGCCCCAAGAAACACTACCAGGGGAAAGAGAAAAATAATAGCCAGAGATTCGTACAAGCCATTCAGCCACAGCTGTTTCTCGCCGCCAAACCGGGGTAGGGCGAGAATAACCACTAACAACAGGCTGCACCACAGAAAGGCGCCATTGAGATGCCGTAGCTTCGCCGTGCGCGACAGCAGCAGCCCGGCAAAGAAGGGATAGAGCATGCGGGTGAAGCCGATGCGCAGCTGCTCCGCATTGAGCGACCAGCCGCCGATTACGTCGCCGCTGGGGCCCGTGACGGTGAAGTGCAGCAGCGCGCAGCCGGCGATAAAAACCAGGATTGCCAGCGCCGGATTGGCTAATTTTCGAATGCCAAGGGCGTAGAGAATATTGGCGATATACTCGAAAAACAAGGACCAGCCGGGGCCGTTGAGCGGGTGCATTTCCTGCCAGCCGCGAATGTCCATCGAGATGGGCACCGGCAGCAGGGTAAACCCAATCAGCATGAGCAGCAGCATTTTCCACACGGGCACCTGGCTTATCAGGGGCCACAGGGAGGAGCTTTGCGTATAAAAAAGGGCGGCCCCCACCAGCATTCCCATCACCACCATAGGCTGCAGCCGCACGAGCCGGCGCGTGCAGAATTCACCAAGGCTCATCTTGCTCCAGCGGTCGTCGTAGGCATAGCCGATGACAAAGCCCGAAAGCAGAAAGAAGAAATCGACGGCCAGGTAGCCGTGGTTGATAAGCTGCGTGAACCGGCTGGCGGCGTGCGCTTCGCAGAGGTGAAACGCCACGACCAGCAGGGCCGCTACCCCCCGCAGGCCGTCCAGAATCTGGTAGTGGGGCTTGGTGGGTAAAGCAATTGGGCTCATAGGAGGCGAATGCGCGGTTTATTGTGGACCCCCACGGCCCAACTTGCCGGTAATTGTGAGGAGAAGAGCCGGGACGCGACCCAACATTGTTTTGGGTACCCTGCCTACCCCCCTTGGCAGTGGTAGGCGGCACAAGGTAGCGGCCGGCCGTAACTTTCGGCCTATGCGCTTCCGCTTTCTCCCCTACCTGCCGCTGCTGGCTGCCGCGGGCTGCGTGCCCCTGGGCACCCCCATTACCAACCCCAACGCGCCCGTGAGCCAGCAGAAGCCGGCCGAATATTATGCCGACCGCACGCTGCGCTACCTCGACTACATCTACGACCCCAGCGTGCGCAGCGTGCAGTGCTACGTGCCCACGGGCCAGGCCAACGCCATTTTCAACCCGCCCATCGTGCCGCTGAGCCAAGAGCAGCCCGTGACGCTGGAATTTGACGTGCTGGGTGAGCAGGCGCCGCGCCTCACGGCCAAGCTCATCCACTGCGACCTGGGCTGGACGCCCTCGCAAATTACGGATATGCAGTTTCTGAGCGAGATAAACGAGTTTACGCTCACCAACTACCAGACGTCGGTCAATACCAAAACGCCTTACTACCACTACACCTTGCAGGTGCCGCGCGTGAAGCTCAGCGGCAACTACCTGCTGGTGGTGCAAAATCAGGCGGGGGTGCCACTGCTCTCGCGCCGCATGCTGGTGTATGAAAACCAGGTGATTGCGAAGCTGCAACAGGGCATTCTGGCTGGGGGCCTTGATGCGCGCTATGCCTATCAGCAACTCAATTTTAATATCAGCTACGGCGCCGCGGAGCTGGTAAACCCGGCGGCCGAGGTGAAGGTGGTGCTGCGCCAAAACTTTCGCTGGGACAATGCCCACTACAACCTTACCCCCACCTTCGTGCGCGACGCTGAGCGCGTGCTCGAATACCAGTACATTAACTACGAAAATGCCTTTCCGGGCCTCAGCGAATACCGCTATTTTGATGCGCGCTCGCTGCAGGCCAACGGGCTGGGCGTGGCCCGCCTGCTGCGCCAAGCCAACCCTACCCAGGTAGAGCTACTGGAAGAGACTACGCGCAACGGCCTGGCCTACAACCAGTACGTGGATGCCAACGGCCAGCGCGTGTTTGAAAACCGCGAGTATGGCAACGGGGCCTACAACGGCGACTATGCCCAGGTCACCTTCAATCTGAAGGCCACGCAGCCCGCGCCCGGCCCGGTGTACGTGTTTGGCGCGCTCAGCGACTGGCAGCTTAAGGACGAGTTTCGGCTGAGGTATGACTCGTTGCAGCAGCGCTACACCGGCCACGCGCTGCTCAAGCAGGGCTACTACAACTACAGCTACGCCATGGCGCCCAAGCAGGCCGGCGCGGCGCCCGACGAAATCTACTTCGAAGGCACCCACCAGGAAACCGAAAACCAGTACGACTTGCTCGTGTACTACCGCCCGCCGGGCACCCGCACCGACCTGCTTATCGCCTACCAGGCGCTGGATTTGAACAAGCGCTAAACCGCTGCGCGCAATACCGAAAAAACCAGGCCCACCTTCAATCTGGTCGGCCTGGTTTTCGCGTAAATAGACCAGTGGGCTAACAATTGTTAGCCAGTCATATTAGCAGCTCCTGGCGAAGCCAAACACGCAACTAAGTCATTTTGTTTTAACCTCGTTACCGAATCAGCATGAATGATTTTACGTCGGATTATTTCTGCCAAAATTTTTAGTTTATTCTACTTTTTCGTATCTTTGGTCATGCGTAAGACTCAGCTCCCTACCCCCCTGCCCGTGCAGCAATTTGCCCGCTGTATTGACGATACTGCTCAGCCCACGGGCTACGTGGGCGACTGGCCCACGGCCGGCCGGGTATACCCGGTGCGCGTGCTGCCCCACGCCCAGACTGGCCAGGCCCACGTGCATGTGCTGGGCTTCTACGCGGAGCGTCCCTACGGCGCTTTTGCGGCCCACCGCTTCGAACCAGTAGCCACGCTCTGGATGAATTAGTGGCGTAGCATCGCTTTGCATTTGCGCGTACACCAAAACGTCAGGCTCCGCTTTGCG
>CAZZWL010000008.1:10862-23385 GCA_964657755.1 uncultured Rhodanobacter sp. | reverse complement strand
AGCCTGACGTTTTGGTGTACGCGGTGGCCTACTCGATTACCTGCGCGGCTACGTCGAAAGTGGCGGCAGGCGGCTGGGGGTTCATCTCGGCCAGGGCCGCCACCACAATTTCCGCGATGGCCAGGTCACGGGCGCGCTTGTCGTTGGCGGGGATGACGTACCAGGGGCACTCGGCCGTGGAAGTGGCGGCCAGCGCCTCCTGGTAGGCCACCTGGTAGGCGTCCCAGAGCTGGCGTTCTTTGAGGTCGCCGGGCTCGTATTTCCAACGCTTGCTGGGGTCATCGAGGCGGGCCTGCAAGCGCTTGGCCTGCTCCTCTTTGGAAATATGCAGGAAGAATTTGATAACGCGGGTGCCGTTGCGCGTGAGCAGCTGCTCAAAATTCACGATGTCCTGGTAGCGCTGCTGCCAGGTAAAGGGCTGGATGAGGCCGTGCACGCGCGTCACGAGCACGTCTTCGTAGTGCGAGCGGTTGAAAACTCCGATGAGCCCCCTGCCCGGCGTATGCGGGTGAATGCGCCACAAAAAATCGTGATTCAGCTCCTCAGAGCTGGGCTGCTTGAAGGCCGCCACCTGCACGCCGGCCGGATTCACGCCCGTGAGCAGCACCCGAATGGTGCCATCCTTGCCGCCCGTGTCCATCGCCTGAAACACCAGCAACACGCTCTGCCGATGTTCGGCGTACAGATTTTCCTGCAAATCGCTTAGTTGCTGGTTTAACTTCAGCAGACGCTCCTTATCCTTTTTTTTGCGCGTAAATGGCTCTTTATTAGCCGGATTAATATCGGCGAGGCGTAGCGGGTGGCCGGGCTGCACGCGCACGGCGGGGGTAGTAATGGTGGTGGCAGACGCCATAGAAACACGACAAAAAAACGGCCAGCGGCGGCCGTGGCTTTATTAAACGAAAAAGGCGGCCGGTAACGTTGTGTTCGCGCGGTGTTCCTCGTCGCTGGTCGCCTTTTCCGGCGTCGAAATTACTCGTTTTAGCCGTCTCTTTTCCTGCTTTTCGCCATGACTGTTCTTCCCCGGTTTTTTCGTCGGCTGGCTGCTGTTGTGAGCCTGCCGGCGCTGCTGCTCGGCCCCGCCATCGGGCCCGCTGGTGCGCAGCCTACCCCCTCCACCGACATGCCCGCCAGCCAGGCGGCCGGTATTATCCGCGAAATAACCGACGCCGTGGGCTTGCAGCCGCGCTTTGAACTGCGCGCTACCGACCAGGTTGACAACGCCGCGGCCGTGGTCTACGGCGGCAAGCGCTACCTGCTGTACAACCCGCAGTTTCTGGCCGCCGTGAACCGGGCGGGCCATACCGACTGGGCCGGCATCAGCATTCTGGCGCACGAGATGGGCCACCACCTCAACGGCCACACCCTGCGCGGCGGCGGCTCGGAGCCCCAGGATGAGCTGGAGGCCGACGAGTTTTCGGGCTTCGTGCTGCGGCGCCTGGGTGCCAGCCTGGCCCAGGCGCAGGCCGCACTGGCCGCCGTATCGCCCGACGAAGGCTCGGCCACGCACCCCGGCCGGGCGCCGCGCCTGGCCGCCATCAGCCGCGGCTGGAGCCGCGCCACGGCCCAGATTGTGGCCAGCAGCCAGGCCGGCACCGCGCAGCCTTCGGCCCAGCCGATAGCGCTGGCCCCACGCCCTACCCCCCGCCCCGCGGCCGAAGCCGCTGAAGCCACGGCTGTGCTGACGCGCAGCGGCGGCAATACCCCGGTGCGCCTGGTGGGCCAATTGACTTTTCGCGCTAACCCCGACGTACCCTTCTACCTCACCAGTGCCCTGAACGTAGTGCGCCTGGCCGACGAAAGCAGCGCCGCTGACGATGCAGCCGTGCGCGACGCCGAGGTAGTAGGCCGCCTGCGCCGCACCGGCAATGCCACATTTCCCTTCGTGCTCGAAGATGGCCGGCAGCGCCCGCTGTTCGTGACGCCGGGCGGCGACGTGTATGACCAGGCCGGCCAGCGCGTGGCCAAGCTGCACGATTAAGTGAGGTATAAATTATGAGTTAAAAGTTATGAGTTGGCTTGAGTGACCAAACATAAATGCTCCTCAGCTTTTAACTCATGATTCATAACTTTTAACTCATAACTCCTCAAAGTGCCCGAACTACCCGAAGTCGAAACCTACCGCCGTTTTATCAACGAAGTGGCCGTGGGCCAGACGATTACCGGCCTTGAAGTACGCGACGCGCACGTGCTGGCCGTGCCCGAGGACGAGCTGCGCACCGCCCTACTGGGCCGCACTATTACCGGCACCGGCCGGCTGGGCAAAAACTGCTTTTTAAACCTCGATAATGGCCGCCTGCTGGTGCTGCACTTTGGTATGACCGGCGACATTGGCGCCTTTCGCGACGCGCCCGATGCCCCGCGCTTCACCCGCGTGGCCTGGCAGCTCAGCGACTCGGGCCTGAACCTGGCGTTTATCGACCCGCGCAAATTTGGCCGCATTCGCCTGGCTGAGAGCGCCGAGGCTTACCAGAAAGCCAAGAAGCTGGGCCCCGACGCGCTGCTCATCACCGCCGCTGAGCTGCACCAGAAACTCAGCCGCCGCAAGGTGTTCGTGAAGCCGCTGCTGCTCGACCAGAGCCTCACCGCCGGCCTCGGCAACTGGATTGTGGACGAGGTATTATTCCAGGCCAAAATTCACCCCGAGCGGCTGGGTAATTCTATTTCCGAAAAGGAATCGACGGCCTTGCACGCGGCCATTCAATTAGTATTGACAACCGCCATTCAGCACGAGGCGAATTACCGGCATTTCCCGAAGTCATTTCTCATTCACGCCCGTGAATGGGACAACTCGGCTACCCCCGGCAGCGACGCCCATACCTTTTGCCCGCGCCACCCGAAGATAAAAATCGAGAAATTTTACGTGGGCGGCCGGGCTACGTATATCTGCCCGAAGTGCCAGCCAGCACCAGGTAATTAATTAGCAGCATTTTGTTAGGTCAAGCAGGTTATTACTCGCCACGAAGGAGACCGCGAAAAGCTGTTTCTTCCGGCCGCATGACAGACGCAATTAATGCATACTACCCAAGCTCGCGTTTGAAAGTATTAGCGCGCATACGCCCAGTCCAATGAGGAGCAGCGCTAAACACGAGAGCACAAAGGCGATAACGTAGTGCATCCGGCCGCCGGAAAAACTCATGATAAGCGCCGCTAGCCCGTTAATAATTACCAGTCCAAATACGCTGCTCGAAATTACGCCCACATTGCCGCCGCTCAGGCCGGCCACGATTAGCAACAAGCCCAAATTGAGCACCAACGGCCAGGAAACCGTCTTTTTTTGCTCGGGCGGCGGCGGCGGAAGTTGGGGCTCGCTCATATAATACCGATTCTTTCGCCGCGCAATTCTTCCAGCCGCGCCAGCTTTTCCTGGTCGCGGTAAAAAATATTCATCGTTTCAAACGGAATAATTTTCAGGTCCTTGCTTACGATGTGCACGCACGATTTTTTCACGGCCCGCACGTCGAAATTCCAGGCGTCCATAAATTGCAGAATAATTATCCGGAACAAATTATCGTAGCCCAAATTCGGCGCCGACACCTGGGGTAGGCAGCATAATAATTGGTTGATTTCGGGCACCACCGTATCGACGGTATTGGCGGTGCTGAAGAGCTTGAGCAAGTGCTGGCGCAGGCGCGGGTCGCGCTCGTATACGATGGTGTTGCCGCCGCTCTGGAGCAGGTCAGCGGGGTCGACATAGCGCGTGAGCGGGAACACTTCGCCGTCGAGTTTCAGGGCGTAGGCCATCGCCAGCGCGTCGGGGTTGCAGGGCACGGGTAGCAGGTCCTGGGCCGTGAAAACCGGGCTTTGGTCGATGATGCCCTGGCGGACTTCGGTGAGCGAAAACGAGTCAGTTTCGGGATTGAAATTGTCGAGCCGGCCGGCGGCCTGGGTGGGCTGGAACGTGACGCCGCGCACGCAGCGCTGCTTCAGCGCGTAGTCGATGATGGCACCCATCTCGTCATCGTTGAGGCCCTTTTGCAGGGTCACAACCAGCGTGGTGCTAAGGTTGTATTTATTGAGGTTCGCAATGGCCTGCTGACGCACCTCGCGCAGGTCGCGCCCGCGCATTTTGAGTAATACTTCCTCGCGAAACGAGTCGAACTGCAGATACACCTCAAATGCGCCGGAGTAGGTAGCCAGCCGCGCCACGAAGGCTTCGTCCTTGGCCAGGCGCACGCCGTTGGTATTCACCATCAAATGCTTGATGGGCTTGCGCTTGCACATATCCAGAATTTCCCAGAACTGCGGGTGCAGCGTGGGCTCGCCGCCCGAAATCTGGATGACGTCGGGCTCCCCCTCGTTGGCCACTACCAGGTCCACCATCGCCTCTATTTCTTCGAGGGTGCGGTGGCGGCCGTGGGTAGGGCTACTTTCGGCATAGCAGGTGGGGCAGGTAAGGTTGCAGCGGTCCGTCACCTCAATCACGGTGAGGCAGGAGTGCTGCTCGTGGTCGGTGCAGAGGCCGCAGTCGTAGGGGCAGCCGTAGTGCGTGGCCATGTTGAAACGGCGCGGCGTCTCGCTGGGCTTCACGTAGTTGCGAATGCTTTTATAATACTCGATGTCGGTAGCGATGCGCACCTTCTGCCGCCCGTGCTCGGGGCAGCGCTTGAGCATGAACACGTTGCCGTCCTCAAACACGATTTTGGCTTCGATGCGCCGCAGGCACTGCGGGCACAGGCTCAGGGTGAAATCGTAGTAAGTGTAGGGGCGTTCAGGCATGGGGTAGTTTTCGATTATTTATTGCAATCTACTGGCTCACTCCCAGTGTTTTTAACGGCAGTGATTCACAATTAAAATGGTATTTACTTCTTTCAGTCTGGAGCATTTTTAAAAAGGACGAGAATCCAACAAGATGCTGATGTGCTTTCGCGATATTCCCTTGTTTATCAATAATACCCACTACCCCTGTGAATGAATTAAAGCGTACTTGGTCAACATCGCTCCAATTAATCCGCTGTATTTTACCATAAGCATTTTTAGAAATTATAGCTACATCGTTGAATGATAATTGATGGTTTTTGTACCATAGGAAACAAGGCACTGCACAACCCATAAATAAAATAAACATGAATCCTGTCGCAATGAAAATCTCTACAGAATACTCGTCTGCTAGAAGTGGTATCAACAGTGAGAAAAGACCTACCGCAATGCCAACTACTCCAATTACCAAGTACGTCACGTTCATACGTAACTGATAGCTTCCATCAGACAAAGCGGCTATATTTTGCTTGCTAGCCCTATTTAAGAAATAAAGTAGCAGCGGGATAAGAATTGAAACTATAATCGGTACCATGTCACTATTGCCAATTTACTTATTATACACCGCCCATATTCATTGAACGAATCCACAGCCAAACATAATACTCTACCCCCCCCACGCACGCCCACTGTATCGCCGTGAGGCCCAGGCCCGGTAGCGCCACCGTGGGCTTGAGGAACTCCACCAGCAGACGAAACAGGAGATACCCCGCCAGAAACAGTTCAAAGCGCCGGCCATCGGGCAGCGGCCGGCGGCGCCCCAGCAGCCAGAGCAGCCCACCGAGCAGCAGCAAAAAGCCGATTTCGTACAGGTTGGTGGGGTGGCGCCGGATGCCGTCGCCAAAATCAATTCCCCAGGGCAGGCGGGTGGCGGTGCCGAAGGTGCCATCGGTGAGGCCGCTGAGGTGGCAGCCGATGCGGCCGATAATTAGCCCCAGCAGCAGCGGAAACACCATGAGGTCGCCGCTGCTGGCCGTGATGCCGAGGCGCTTTTTAGTCAGCTCTACCCCTATCAAACCGCCCAGAAAGCCGCCCACGATGGTTTTATTGGTGGCATAGTAGAGCCAGCCGCCGGGCGGATGCCGCAACAATTCGGGGTGCTCCAGCAGGCCCAGCAGGCGCGAGCCGAGCAGCGCGCCGGCCGCTGCGCCCACAAATATCCATTGCCGGCCCTGGTCGCTGATGCGGTCGGGGGTGCGGGCGCGCAGGTACGTGTAGAAGCGGTAGCCCAGCGAGTAGGCCAGCACCTCGCACAGCAGGTGCACGGGCAGTTGAAATGAGCCTAGCGTAAGGTGAACGGGGTAAGTCAAACGAGCAGCAGAAAACAGGGAAGACGGTGCCCGCAGCGCGGGCGGTAGCGCCCAAATCTACAAGCTGGCGTAAGTTAGCCCCCATGTTTACTCCGCATTTGCCGCGCTACGGGCCAGCGGGGCTGTTGCTTTTGGGCCTACTGGCGCTGCTGCTGTGGGGGCAGTGCGGTGGTCCCAGCGGCCCCAGCTACGAGGTGCGGGTGGCGCGGGTAGATAGTCTGGCCGCGCCTTTTGCGGGAGCGCCGCCCCGACTCTACCTCACCATCGGCTTGCGAAGCCAGGAGGGCGATGACTTCAAGCTGGAAAGCATGAACGGAGTGCTGCTTTTTCGTGGGCTCTACTGGAGCGACTACAACCAGCCGCAGAGCCAGGAACTGGTAGTGCCCGCGCGCGCCGACCTGCGCGTTCCGATGGTACTTACCCTAACCGATTCGCTGGCCTGCGCCCCCGATTCGCTGCGCGCGCTGCAACTGGCCTTGCGTGGCGGCACAGCCGCCGACTCTACCCTAGTGCTGCAACTCGGGGTGAATGTTTACACCGCCGAAAACAGCTATTTGCAGGATAATGGCCAAGAATTTCCCCTGCCCGCCATGGCTGAGGCCCATCGCCGGCCTAGGGTCCCAAAACCTTAAAGGCCGACTAGCAACAGCTAGCCGGCCTCAGGTTGCGTGGGCGATAAGGCGCTTTTTACCGCCCTACCATGCCCATCATGGCTTCGGGGTAGCGGGTGCCGGCGGCGGCGCCCAGGGGTAGCAGCTCGTCGAGATGGCGCAACTCGTCGGCGCTGAGCGGCACGTCGAGGGCACCCACGTTTTCTTCGAGGTATTTCACGCGCTTGGTGCCGGGGATGGGCGCCAGGTCGTCGCCCTGGGCCAGCACCCAGGCCAGGGCCAGCTGGCTGGCCGTGCAGCCTTTGCTTTGGGCCAGGTCGCGCAGGTGGCTCACCAGCCTGAGATTTTTGGCGAAGTTTTCGCCCTGGAAGCGGGGCGAGTGGCGGCGGTAGTCGTCGGGCGCAAAGTCCTCGAACTTTTGGATTTCGCCGGTCAGAAAGCCGCGGCCCAGCGGCGAATACGGCACCAGGCCGATGCCCAGCTCGCGCAGCAGGGGTAGGATTTCCACTTCCACGTCGCGGCTCCAGAGGCTGTACTCGGTTTGCAGGGCCGAGATGGGGTGCGTGGCGTGGGCGCGGGAGATAGTGTCGGGGCCGGCCTCGCTGAGGCCCAGGAAGCGCACTTTGCCTTCTTCCACGAGGCGGCTCATGGCGCCCACGGTTTCCTCGATGGGCACGCTGGGGTCGACGCGGTGCTGGTAGTAGAGGTCGATATGGTCGGTACCCAGGCGCTTGAGGCTGCCCTCGGCCGACTGCCGCACGTACTCGGGCCGGCCACTGATGCCGCGCTTCGTAGGGTCGTTGAGGTCGCGCACGATGCCGAACTTGGTCGCCAGTACCACCTTGGCCCGGCGGGTTTTGTCTTCCTTGAAAAAGCGGCCGAGCAGCTCTTCGTTGGTGTAGGGGCCGTACATATCGGCGGTGTCGAAGAAGGTCACGCCCAGCTCCAGGGCGCGGGCCAGGGTGCGCAGGCTTTCGGCGTCGTCGGGCTGGCCGTAGAAGTCGGACATGCCCATGCAGCCGAGGCCGAGGGCAGAAACAGTGAGACCGGAGCGGCCGAGTGGGCGGGTTTGCATAATCTGTTGGGGGAAAAGATGGGTGATAAACCTCTGGGAATGGGGTTTTGATTTGATGGCGGCGCGCTTGGCGCAGGCAAGAGGTTCCCGCAGAGGGCGCCGGGGTTTACGCAGAGGTTCGCTGAGCGCACGAAAAACGGGAGAAATTTTCGAGGCCGGGCGAGGGTAGCCGTACCTTTGCGGCATGAAAAAACTGCTGCTTTTGCCGCTGGGTGCGGTGTTTGGCTTGTTGAGCCTGGGCCTGCCGGGCTGCGGCTCCGATTCGAAAACGACGACCACCACCGGAACGGCCGACCTCACTACCCAGGCCCGCGCCCTCGAAGACACCCTGATGAATCGCCACGACGTGGCGATGGGCCAGACCGAGCAGCTTTTTGCCCTCAAGGCCCAGCTCACGGCCGCCAAGGTGCCCGCCGGCGCGCCCGTAGTAGCGCGCATGCAAACCGCCGACCGCGCCATGATGACCTGGATGCACAGCTACCACGCCCCCGACAGCACCGCCCCCGCCCCGCAGCGCCTAGCCTACCTGCAAGACCAGCAGAAGCAGCTCAGCGGCATTGAGCAGCAGCTGCGCGTGGCCATCGACTCGGCCCAGGCCACCCTGCGCCGGGCCGGCCGCTAGCCGCGCCCTACCCCCTCCGTTTTTGGCGAACGACTAGGCGCCGCCGGCGGTTTACTACCCAGCGGGCCAGTGCCTGGCCGGTTGCTTTTGCTTTTGGATTGATTATGACGCGTTTGAGATTTTTGCCCCTGGCCGCGCTGCTCGCGCTGGCCGGCTGCGGCACCGGCCCCACGGCCGACATGGGCAGCGATGCGCAGCCCGATGCCTCCACTACCCTGCCCTACATCGGCAACTCGGAGCGGCAGGCGGTGCCGGGCCACGACTCGGTGACGACCCACGCCACGGTACCGGCCTTCCGGCTGCACGACCAGGACGGTAAGCTCGTGACCAACCAGAGCCTGGCGGGCAAGGTCTACCTCACCGATTTTTTCTTCGCCACCTGCCCCGGCATCTGCCCCAAAATGCAGAGCGAGATGCTGAAGGTGTATAAGCAGTACGGCACCACGCCCAACCTGCGCTTTGTGTCCCAAACCATTGACCCGGACCACGATAGCCTGGCCGTGCTGCGCGACTACGCCCGCCGCCTGGGGGTAGGCACGCCCGGCAGCAGCTGGCGCTTTGTGCGCGCCAGCCGCGACACGGCCTACGCGCTGGCCGCCGCCTACTTCACCGGCGCCATGCCCGACGCCAAGGCCCCCGGCGGCATTGCCCACAGCGGCACGTTTGCCCTCGTCGACGACCAGGGCCACGTGCGCGGCCTCTACGACAGCCTCAACCCGCAGGAGGTGACCCGCCTGCAAAAGGAGCTGCCCGTGCTGCTGGCCGAAGTCAAGACCCGCCAGGGCCAGCCCGCCACCGCGCAGCGCTAGCCCGTTAGCCCTCATTATGGCTGTTCCTGCCTTTCGCTATCTACCATTTAGCCTGTTGGCGCTGGCGGCGCTGCTGGCCCTGCCGGGCTGCTTCACTAATAAGGGGCACCAGGGCGAGCGGCTGTATGGGCAGCACTGCGCCAGCTGCCACGGCGAGCAGGGCCAGGGCATTGGGCAGCTGGTGCCGCCGCTGGCGGGCTCCGACTACCTGGCCCAGCACCCCGGCCAGCTGGCGTGCATCGTGCGCCAGGGGCTGAAGGGGCCGATTGTGGTGAATGGCGTGGGCTACGACCAGCTGATGCTGGGCGTGCAGGATACGACCACCCACCGCCACCTCTCGCCGGCCCAGATTACCAACCTGCTCAATTTCGTAGAAGGCCACTGGGGCAACCACCCCGGCCCCGCCGGCGCGCGCACCATCGCCGGCACCGAGGCCGAGCTGCGCGCCTGTGGCGAGCGCTAGCCTACCTTTGTTTTGAGGATGAATAGGTATTGATTGCGCCTTAATCAGCCTCCTTCCTAAAATTCAACCACTGCCCAGTACTCATTACCTATTACCACTTCTATGGGTCTCTTTGACTTTCTGAAAAACAAACCGGAGTCGGCCCCGGCCCCTACCCCCACCCCGGCCGGCGATGCCGCCGCTGCCCCCAACCAAGGCGCAGCGCCCGCCAAAAGCGGCCCCCGCTACCAGGGCTCGGCCCACGTAGTGCCAGCCGCCCCGGCCCCTACCCCCCTGCCCGCTCCCCAGGCCGGCCCCGGCCCGCTGGCCCCGCCGCCCGCCGCGCCGGAGTTTCCGTTTGAGCCGCAAAACGTGCTGGAGCACCTGCTGCTGCTGGCCCCGGTGGATGAGAATGCCCGCCCCGCTTTCTACCAGGCGCTGCTGCAGGAGAACATTCTGATGGTGCTGGCGCCCGACGAAAACATTGGCCTGGGTGAGGTGCAACTCACGGAGGGCCAGCAGATTCAGCTGCAAGTATTGCAGGATGGCCGGCTGCCCATCTTCACTTCCGAGGCACGCCTCAGCGACGGCGGCATGGATGCCGGCACCGTGAGCTGGGTAACTATTCCGGGCCAGGCGTTTTTTGGCATGACCCAGGGCCAGGACTGCGTACTGAACCCCTTTTCGCCGGCCGGTAAGCTGCTGCCGGCGGCCGAGATTCAGGCCCTGCTGGAAGGCCAGCTGGCCGGCGGCGGCACCGCCCTGCCCGCCGATGCGCAGGTGACGCTGAGCGTGCCCGATACGCTGCCCGAGGGCCTGGCCCAGTCGCTGACCGACTTTGGCGCGGCCAGCCCCACCATTCGTAAAATATACCTGGCCCAGATGCAGCTGGTGGGCAACGACAGCCAGCCGCCGCGCCTGCTGCTGGGCTTCGACACCACCGACCAGAACCCCGAGTTTATGCAGCAGCTGGGCCCCGCGCTGGAAGGCCGCACCGGCGATTTTCAGCACGTGGATTTGATGCTGCTCGATTTGAATTCGGACGAAGGCGTGAACCCTTATTTCCGCCAGCCCGACGTGCAACCGCTGTACGAAGCATAAACGTTTAAGCACCAAAAAAGGAGGGGTAGGAACCACGCCGTCATGGGCTTACTGGTTCCTACCCCTCCTTTTTTGGGTAATGCGCCTGGGCTACAAGGCCGCTACGGCAGCTTCGGCAGCGGCGGCTTCGGCCTCTTCGTGGCGGGTAATGAACCGCGCGAATAGTGGGCGCAGGCCAAAGTAGAGCGCCAGCACCACCGGCACCGCTGCTACTACCCAAATCATCAGGGCACCCAGCTCGGCGCGCCATAACAGGTGCAGCACGTGGCCCCAGCCGTCGGTTTTTACCATCCCCTTAATCTGGGCCATGCTGAGGTGAGCTACTTCGCGGCCCTGGCCCAGCAGCGTGGCGCCCCAGCGCAGAAACGGCAGAAACAGCAGCAGCTGCACGGGGCTCAGCACGTGGCACACCAGCTGCATGGCCGCCACGTTGAGCTTGAGGCGCAGCGCCACCGCCGTGCTGACGATGGTGGTGATGCCGAACGTGGGCGCCAGCCCAAAGGCGACCCCCAGCCCCGCCGTGAGGGCCAGGCTACCGGGGGCCAGGCCCGCCTTGAGCAAGCTCATGAACGGGTCAACGAGCCGGCGCTGAATCCAGGTGCGGGGCGGCGCTTCGGGCGCGGCCCGCACCCCGGTAGCGGAGATGGAAGTAATAGTCATGCGTAACTAGCCGGAAGAATACTTGTTAGTAGCGCGCCCTGCTACCAGATTAGCAGCAGATAAAGCTCCCAGGCGGCCGCCCCCTTGTACCCGGTTGCGCGCAAAATGTTGTCGGAGCCGCGTTAAGTTTCTCATGTCTAACACCCTACCCCCCGCCCCGCCCCCGCCCCCGCCGCACCACTGGCCCTGGTGGGTGGAGCAGTGGCTGCTGCTGCGCCGCGCCGCCCGCGAGCTGGCCGCCAACGACCCGTTGCGGCTGGGCGCGGCCACGGCGTTTTTCACCTCGTTTGCGCTGCCGCCCATTCTGCTCATCCTGGTGCAGCTGCTGGGCTCGCTCTACTCGGCGCGGGGCGCGCGCCTGATGCTGCTCACCAAGCTCGGCGAGGTGATTGGCAGCACCGCCACCGGCCTGGTGGCCCAAACGGTACACAACGTGGCGCACGCGGGCCGCACGCGGCTCATCACCTGGCTGGGCTTCGTGTTTCTACTATTTGTAGCCACCACGCTGTTCACCGTTATTCAACACTCGCTCAATCAGTTGTGGCACGTGCGGCCGCGGCGGCAAGTGAGCCAGGTGTCGGTGGCCGCGCGCGAGCGCCTGCGCTCGGCGGGGGTGCTGCTGGCCACGGCAGCCCTGTCGGTACTGGCTTTTTCGGCCGATGCGGCGCTGGCACTCTTCGCCGATTTCGTATCTGATTTTGACCCTACCTTCGCTTTTTACATCGTCTGGGTCCTGAATCTGTTGGTGAGCCTGCTCATTCTGGCCGCGTGGTGCGGCTTCGTGTTTCGCACCCTGAGCGCGGCCAAAGTGCCCTGGCGGGCCGTGCGACGCGGGGCACTGCTCACGGCCGTGCTCATTGAGCTGGGCGAGCGCGTGCTAGGTCAATTGCTGGTGGGCCGCGACCTGGGCCCCATTTACGGGCCGGCCGCCAGTTCGGTGCTGGTGCTGCTATTCGTGTTTTATTCGGCGATGATTTTTTACTTCGGAGCCACGTTCACGAAAGTCTACGCCCACCACGTGGGGCTGGATATTCGGCCTAAAAAAACCGCCGTACGCTACCGGCTGGTGAACATGGCGGAGTAATGAGTAGTAGGTAATGGGCAATGGGTAATAGGCATGACGTGCTTTTATTAC
>CAZZWL010000008.1:1447-10852 GCA_964657755.1 uncultured Rhodanobacter sp. | reverse complement strand
CGTCGTACCTTTGCCGGATGCAAGCTGACCCCGCCGCTCCGGCCTCGTTTTCCGATTTCAACCTCTCGCCCGAACTGCTGCAAGGCGTGGCCGAGCTGAATTTTACCCATCCTACCCCCGTGCAGGCGCTCGTGCTCCAGCCCGCCCTCGATGGGCAGGACGTGGCGGGCCAGGCGCCCACCGGCTCGGGCAAAACGGCGGCCTACGGCCTCGCCATCCTGGCCCAGGTGGACCCCGCCGCCAAGGCCGTGCAGGCCATCGTGTTGGTGCCGGCCCGCGAGCTGGCCCTGCAAGTGCGCGACGCGCTCAAGAGCCTGGGCAAGTATATGCCGGCGCCCGGCCTGCGGGTGGCAGCACTCTACGGCGGCCACGCCATGCGCGACGAGGTGCAGACCTTGCAGCAAACACCGCACGTGGTGGTTGCTACCCCCGGCCGCCTGCTCGACCACTTGGAGAAGCGTAATATTATTCCTAACCAGCTGAAAGTGTTGGTGTTGGATGAGGCTGACAAGCTGCTGGACTTAAAGTTTCAGGAGGAGATGGCGACCATCATCAGCCGCCTGCCGCGCCGCCGCCAGACGCTGCTATTCTCGGCTACCATGCCCGACAAGGTAATGGCCCTGGTGCGCGACTACCTCACCCGCCCCCGGATGCTGACCGCCGCCGGCGGCCTCAACGGCGAGATAACCGGCGCGGCCCTGCCCGCCTCGCTCACGCTGCGCGGCCACGTCCTCAACGCGGTGGAGGACAAGCCCGCCGCCCTCTATCACTTGCTGCAACAGCCCGAAACGGGCCAGACGCTCATCTTCGCCAACACCCGCGACAAGGTGGAGGAGCTGGCCCAGTTTCTGCGCGGCCGGGGCGTGGCGGCCGAGATATTGCACGGCAAGCTACCCCAGCCCGAGCGCGACAAAGCCCTGATGAAGCTGCGCAACAACTCGGCCCAGGCCCTGGTAGCCACTGATGTAGCCGCCCGCGGCCTCGACGTGCCGGCCCTCGACACGGTTATTCAGTACGACCTGCCGCACGATGCCGAAACCTTTCAGCACCGGGCCGGCCGCACGGCGCGGGCCGGCGTGGCCGGCACCGCCCACCTGCTCGCTACCCCCCCCGAGCAGGCCCGCGTGCAGGCTTGGCCCAGCGCCCAGGGCGCCCAGTGGAAACGCCTGGTGCCGCCCGCCATGCCCCCCGCCAACGCCGCCGCCAAGCTGCCGCGCCCCGAAACCATCACCCTGCACGTCACGGCCGGTAAGAAGCACAAAGTGAGCGCCCACGACTTAGTCGGCGCGTTCGTCAACGTGGGCGGCCTGGAGCGCCACACGGTGGGCCGCATCGAGGTGTTCGATTTTTATTCCTACGTGGCCGTGCCGCGCAAGCAGGCTGCCGAGCTACTCGAAAAGCTGAACGGCGCCAAGGTGAAAGGCGTGAAAGTGCGCGTGACCGAAGTGGCGTAGCGTTCAGCAGAATCACAGCGGCACTATCCAGCGTGTTGTTAAGCAAATGGGAAACCCGTTGACCTAGCCGCCCGGCCGCGCGTTTTTCTAATCAGCTCCTGCCGTTACGTATTGAGTTGTAGACGGTGCTCATCCCTAATTTCTTAGGGGGTAGTACCTCCGTTCGCACGTCGGCTTTTTGCCCAAACGGCGGGGCCACTATTTGCTCTTCAGCAAATCAGCGGCCCCGCGTCTGCCGCACCAGCGCGTGGGGCATGCAAGCAAACAGGCGGTGGGCATTACCGCTCAACAGTGGGCCCAGCAGGTAGTCAACTTGCCGAGATGAATGAACATGCCGGTAAGCTGACTACCTGCTGGGCCCACTGTTGAGCGGTACCAGCCTCCGGCTTTACACTTTCACGTCGTAGCGGTCCAGCATCATCACCTTATCCCAGGCTTTCACGAACGCTTTCACAAAGCGTTTGTGGCCATCGCTGCCGGCAAAAACTTCCGCCACTGCGCGCAGCTGGCTGTTGGAGCCGAACACGAGGTCTGACCGGGTAGCCACGAAGCGACTTTCACCCGTTTCGCGGTTCTCGAGCGAGAAGGTCATGCCCGATGCGTCCGCCTTCTTCCAATCGTATTTCGTGCTGGTTAGCACCGTAAAGAAATCGTTGGTAAGCACGCCCACGCGGTCGGTGAAGATACCGTAGGGAGAGCCGTCGTGGTTGGTGTTCATGGCCCGCAGGCCGCCTGTCAGCGCCACCCATTCCGGTGAGGTGAGCGAGAGGAGCTGCGCTTTGTCGAGGAATATTTCTTCCGGCGCAACGCCCTGCGAAATATCCTTAAACCCTTTGTCGAGGTAATTACGGAACCCGTCGGCCACGGGCTTCAGCCACGTGAACATCTCGATGTCAGTAAGCTCCTGCGTCGTATCGCGGCGGCCCGGCGTAAAGGGCACCTCCGTGGCAACACCCGCGTCGGCCGCTGCTTTTTCGAGTGCCGCACAGCCCCCCAGCACGATGAGGTCAGCGAGCGATACCTTTTTGCTACCCCCTTGCTGGCCGTTGAACTCGTCCAGTACCTTGCGCAGGGCCGCGATAACCGGCACCGTGCGGCGATTGACTGCCCAATCCTTTTGCGGAGCCAGCGCGAGCCGGCCGCCGTTGGCTCCACCCCGCTTGTCGCTGCTGCGGTGCGTAACTGCCGCCGAGAAGGCGGTGTATACCAAGTCGGAAACCGAAATACCCGAAGCCAGAATCGACTGCTTGAGCGCCGCGATATCCGCTGCGTCAACCAGGGCATAATCGGCCACCGGAATGGGGTCCTGCCACAGCAGGTCGTTTTCGTTGACTTTCTCAGCGCCGAGGTAGCGCTCGCGCGGGCCCATGTCGCGGTGGGTCAGCTTGTACCAGGCCTTGGAGAAGGCTTGGGTAAACGCGTCAAAATCGTTGAGAAATTTCTCACACACCGCCCGGTACTCGGGGTCCACCTTCAGGGCGATGTCCGTCGTCATCATCATCAGGGCGTTCATCTGGCCGGGGATGTGCGCGTCGGGCGTCTTAGGAGCATTCTTGTCAACCGGGGTCCACTGAAGCGCGCCGGCCGGGCTCTTGGTCTGCTCCCAGTCGTACTTGAACAGGTTGGTGAGGTAGTCGTTGTCCCACTGGGTGGGGTGCGGCGTCCAGCTACCCTCGATGCCGTTGGTCATCGTGAATTCGGCGTTGCCGGTGCCCTCGGGGTTGTGCCAGCCCAGGCCCATCAGCTCCATCGGGGCAATCTCGGGCTGAGGCCCGATTTCGGACGACTTCACCATGCCGTGGCTCTTACCAAAGGCGTGGCCGCCGGCAATCAGGGCCACCGTTTCCTCGTTGTTCATGGCCATGCGGGTGAACGTCACCCGAATGTCGCGCGCCGAGCCCATCGGGTCGCCGTTGGCGTAGGGGCCTTCGGGGTTCACGTAAATCAGGGCCTGGTGGGAGGCCGCCAGCGGGTTTTCGAGGTCGTAGTCGGCATCGCCGTTGCGGCCGCGCCAGCGCTTGTCGCGCGTCACCATGCTGTCGGGCGAGGTCACGTGCTTGGGGTCCCACACCTCGGGGCCCCAGTAGGTGGCGTTGTCGGCCTCCCAGGCGTCGTGGCGGCCACCGGCGAAGCCGTAGGTAGGGAAGCCCATGATTTCCAGCGCGCAGTTGCCGGTCAGCACGATGAGGTCGGCCCAGGAAAGGGCGCTGCCGTACTTCTGCTTGATGGGCCAGATGAGGCGGCGCGACTTATCCGTGTTGCCGTTGTCCCACCAGCTGTTGATGGGGGCGAAGCGCTGCAGCGCCTCCCCGGCACCGCCGCGGCCATCGGCGATGCGGTAGGTGCCGGCCGAGTGCCAGGCCATCCGAATCATCTGCGGGCCGTAGTTGCCGTAGTCCGACGGCCACCAGGCCACCGAAGAAGTCAGGAAGCCCTTGATTTCCTGCTTCAAGGCCTCCAGGTCAATGGCGTTAAACGCCTCGGCGTAGTTGAAGTCGTCGCCGAGCGGATTGGCGCTCGGGCCGTTCTGGTGCAGCAGCTCCACCTTCAGCCGGTTGGGATACCAGTCGGACAGGGCGGGCGGGCTGCCATCTGCCCCACCGATGCGGTCGCCGCCGAAGGGGCATTTGCCCTGCATTTCGAACGTCGCGGTATTAGTTTTATCGTTACTCATGTTATTCATTACGGGGTTCTTCTAAAATGGGTGTTGTCAAGCAAACGCAGGTTTTATTCCAAGTGTTTAGCCCTTTGCCAATTGACTCCGCTTCTTGCTAGGGCACAGGAAAATTATTTTCTTCGTGGGTGTTTTTACCCGGCGTTCTCACTTCGTGCCCAGCTGCCGGTTGTGCGGAATCGCCAGCCGGAATTTTGGGGGTAGGTCCTGAGTCGTTGTGTACTGGTTAGCCTTAAACAGCCAAGTAGCTTAAGGCAGGCTTAAGCTTACCTTAAATTTCCGTTAAATCACTGCCATTGGTTTTTTGCGAGCTGTTGCTCAGGCAGTTCCCTGACGTGGGCGAGTGAAGCAAGACAGTATAGAGCCTCGCCTTATTTCTTCCCCTCAGTCAGCCAAGCAATACGTTTAGAGCAGCTTCCAGGTCAGTGCACAAGCTACCCTACCCCCTGGCGGGCGCGTTGCCCGCCTGCAGCACGGGCGTTGGGCCCACGGGAGCCCGGCCACAAACGAGCGCGAAACGCTAGCCTGCGCGGCTCCCGCTGGTTGCGTCGGGTTCAATTAGCTACCACCACCCGTCCACGTAAAACGCTTGACAGTAGGCTTTTCAAGCATGAAAAGCCTACTGTCAAGCGTCCAGCAACTCGGAATTTACCCTACTCCTACGAAGGAACGCCAGGCTAGACGCGGTGGAGCACGATGGTCTTTTTGCTTGCTATTTCACACTTTTGCGGGCTACCCGCGCTTTAGGCACGTCCAGCACTACCCCCGTCCCATCTTCCAGCGCTACCGGCACGGCCTTCGCACTACCCGGCGCGGCGGCACCCTGAAAGTTGCTGATACGCAGGTCGGTGAAATGGTTAACCTCGATACCATTGGATAGATACGGTGCTTTCACCCCGATCCAGTTCAGCTTAAAATCACTGATAGTAAGCCCGTTGACGTGCTCAGCCAGCAGGCCGGGAATGTCGCGGGCGAAGAGGCCAAACTTGGGGTCGAGGTTGCCACGCAGGTCCACGTTGCCGCCGGCCACGGCGTTGAGCGGACTATCCACGAAGTCGAAGGTGAGGTTGTGAAACTCGATGTCTTCGAGTGGGCTTTCGGCGGTGCCGTAGAGCAGGATGCCATTTTCGCCCCGGCAAGTGATGTTATGGAAGCGCACGTTCCTGATGCGGCCCAGCTTCACGCTTTTGTCCGCGTTGCCCCGAATGGCGGAAATGTGAATCGGCTCGCCATTGCCCCACCAGTCGCCGGTGCGCAGCTTGGTTTCGATGCGAATATTATCAAAAGTCAGGTTCTCGAGCGAGCCTTCATCGCGCAGCGAGATGTTAATGCCGCGCGTCGAATTGGTGATGTTGCAGTTGCTCACCGTCACGTTGCGCACGGTGTTCTGGTCGAGGTAGCCGATGCGGATACCGCTGCTGGCCGACTGCAAATTGCAATTCGTAATCGCGATATTCTCCGAGATGCGGCGCAGGTTATGAAAGCCCGGAATCTCGAAATGGTGGTTGTAGCCACTTACTACCAGCGCATCGTCGCCGGCCTGAATATCGCAGTTGCTCACCGTCACGTTGCTGCAATCGGTAAAATCCACGCCATCGGCATTGGGCACCAAAATGCCCGAGTAGAGCCGAATACCCGTCACGCTCACACCCGTGCAGTCGGCAAAGTGCATGGTCCAGAACGGAGAATTAATCAGCGACACCTCCTTGACGGTCACATTTTTACACACCGAAAACACGACCATTTGCCGGGGTCGGTCCTTGGGCACCACCGGGCCATCGCCGATGCCGCTGGCCACGTGGCGGTACTTGTTTTTTTGGCGCGTGTAGCGGGTGGTGGCGCTGTCCAGGGTCTTGGCCTGGGTAAAATCATAGAATACCGGGTTGTTGCCATCCACGGTGCCCTGGCCGGTGATGGCCACGTTTTCCGCGTTTTCGGTAAACAGCATGCCGTAGTAATTCTGCCCAAACCCTGGCAGGGTATAAGGGTGGTAGTCGGCCAGGTTGGGGCTGCCTTTGAGCACCGCGCCGTTGTCGAGGTGCAGCGTCACGTTGCTTTTCAGAAAGACCGTGCCGATGACGTAGGTGCCGGCCGGCACCTCTACGGTGCCGCCGCCGGCCCTGGTGCAGGCATCCACCGCCTTTTGGATGGCGGCGGTGGTCACGGTGCGGCCGTCGGCCACCGCGCCGTAGGCTTTCACGGCGTAAGTCTGGCCCAGCGCGGCACTCACGGAGCAGGCTAGGGCACCGGCCACGAGAAGAAATTTGGACATGGGTGGGATGATGGGGGCAAAAAGTGCGGAGCGGCGGTTAGCGCCAGTCAAAATCAACCACTTGGCCAGCGAGCCGCCACTTGGTAGGGCGCAGGGTGGTGAGCCAGTCGAGCGGCTCGCCCACCGGCTGCACCTTCGCCGCTTGGGCAAAGGCGGCTTTGAGGGCCGCTTGCTGAGCCGCGCCTACCGCCTCGGGCTGGGCCGATACCAGGAGCGGCGCGCCGCTACCGGCCAGCAGGCGCAGCCACTGCTCATTTTGGGCCCACGGCACTTTGGGGGTGAGGCCCACGCAGTCGCCATCGGCGGCGAAGAATTTATTGTGCTGCACCAGTCTAAAGCCCAGCGTGTTGACGCCCATCTTGCGGGTGCGGTCCCACTCCAGGCCGCTGGTGTCGTCGCCAATGCGGTTCAACTCAAACAACCCGGCCGCCAGGTGGCCCACCGTGTCGCAGCCAATGAGATAGAGCGGGCCGGCGGCCTGCCGGATGGCGCGGTACAAGTCCAGGATGACCTCGGCCGTGGTGCGGGTGTTGTCCTGAAAGCGCCAGCCGGGGGTAGTAAAGCCGTCGGTCATCTCGAAGCCCCAGCGGCCCAGCAGGTCGTAGGTGCTGAAATCGTGCTTCACCAGCTCGTAGCCCCAGGCCCGATACGTGGCGAAATTGCGCGCGATGCTGGCCAGGTTCTCGGCAATAGTGGGGTCGAGGACGGGCTTCCTGGGGTCGGTGCGGCCCGCGGTGGGGGGTAGGAGCCGGCTGGCCGGCGTGTCGTGAGCGGCGCAGAGCGGGCGCGTCCACAGGCCCGGCCGCATCCCAAACTGGCGAATAGCCCCGCCGAGCTTCGCCATGTCGGGGAACTTGGCATTGGGACGGGAAAAGTCATCCTGCCAGCAGCAATCGCCGGGCAGCGCGGGCGAGTAGGTTGCCCAGCCCGCATCGACGACCGAAAACGGCCGGTTGTCACCGCCCGGCATCAGGTCGGCCAGCAGGCCGGTGTGCTGCAAAATGAGGTCAGCCGAGTTATTCCCGTAGGCAAAATACCAGTCGTTGATGCCATACACAGGTTGGCGCGGGAGGCGGGGGGTAGGGCACAGCAGGCCGCAAAAGCGCCGGGCCGTGGCAAACGTATCCTCGCCCACTTGCCCGGCCGTCGCCACGATGGTGGCCGCCGCCAATTGGCGCGGCCCCAGCTGCACCCCTACCCCAGCGCTGCTGGCATCGAGGGTCAATTGCAGCCGCCGGCCACCTACCTGCCAGTAGCAGAGGGTATTGCAACCGGTTTTTACCCCAAAGCAAACCGTATCGGCCGGGCGGGCGCCGTGCTGCACGAAGTACCACGGCAGCCGGCGGCTAAAGCTGGCCGGCTGAAATTGCACGTCGCCATACGTCCGCTCCCAGGCGTCGCCCAGCACGGCGGCGGGATGCTGGTCGTATTGCCACTCCAGCACCACGGCCCGCAGCGGCGCGCTTGGGCACTGCACGCGCACGGCCAGCGCCGCGCTCTGCGGCAGCAGCCGCACGGTAATGTCGCGGTAGTGCCAGGTTAGCTTATCGGCCGAGGTCAGCTCGTGGGTGGCGTCGGCCAGCCGCACGCGCACCCTGGCGGGCAGGCGCACCTGCGCCGGGGTGCCGGCGGCCGGCACCCCGGCGCTAGCTACCAGTAAGCTGGCCAGCGAGGCCCCCGACAAGGTGATAAATTTACGCCTATGCATGGAAAGGGGGTAGGAATAGCACCAAGCAGCGGCTCGGGCCTGCTAGTGCGGCAGGCGCCGCAGCATTTCCAGGCAGGCGCGGCCGTTGTGATAGGGGCATTTCCAGAAGCCCGCCTTGTCTTCGCCGGCCATCAGCGAGTTGTCGGCGTGCACGCCCCACAACCACTCGCCCCGTTGCTTGTCCAGAATATGCTGCTGGGCAAAATGCCAGGCCCCTTCGGCCAGGTCCCGAAAGTGCGCGTCGCCGCTTACCTGGTAGGCATTATAGAAGCCCACCACGGCTTCGGCCTGCACCCACCAGTGGCGGTCGGCATCCCAATGGCCGCCGGGGTGCAGCTCGTAGCCCAGGCCACCACCGGGCCCTACCCCCTCGGCAGCGGCGCGGGCCAGCCGCACGGCCGTGGCGCGAAAGTGCGCGATGAGGCCCGGCTCGTGCAGCACTTCGGCGGCTTCGAGCAGTAGCCAAGCCGCCTCCACGTCGTGGCCGAAGGAAATGGCATCGGGCCGGGGCCGCCAGCGCTCATCCAAAAACAGGATGAGGTGGTCGGTTTTGAGGTCGATAATGTGGGCAGTGAAGTCGAGCAGCAGCCCGTTGATTTGCTGGCGCAAAGCCGCATCGGGCCACTCGCGGTAGAGGTTGGCATAGGCCTCCAGAATGTGGAGGTGGGTGTTCATGGTCTTCTTCTCGTTGGCATCCTTGGCACTCAGGCGCAGGTCGCCGAGGGGCTGCCAGTCGCGGGCAAAGGCTTCGAGGTAGCCGCCCTCGGCGGGGTCGAAGCTGTGGGCTTCGATAGTGCGAAACAGCGCCTGGGCGTGCGCCAGGGCTGTTTTATCACCGCTGGCACAGTGGTATTCGCTCAGGCCGTAGATGGTGAAAGCCAGCGCGTAAATCTGCTTCTTGGTGTCGAGGGGCCGGCCCTGATAGTCCACCGACCAGTACACGCCGCCGTGCTCGGCATCCAGAAAATGCGCCACCAGGTAGTCGTAGGCCCGCCGGGCCACGGCCAGGTTTTCGGCGCTGGCCTGGTGATTATGAGCCGCCGCAAACGTCCACAAGATGCGGGCGTGCAGCACCGCGCCTTTCGGCGCGGTGGGGGTAGGGCGATTGTCGTTGTCGATTTTGCCGAAGAATCCACCGTGGGTTTCGTCGGGCGCGTGGGTGCGCCAGTAGGCCAGGATATTCTCCAGCTCCGCTTGAAATTCAACCGCTTGCAGCATAGTATTTTATTTGTAGTCGGCTGTCATTGCGAGCGCAGCGCGGCAATCTTTCCTGGTCGTTCGCTTCATTGAGTTAGGC